>JAGQIT010000026.1 GCA_020431135.1 Myxococcales bacterium
GCGCTCGGCGAGTACAACGGCAAGTTCATGTCGAGTCAGATGGTCCTGCGCGGGGGCTCGTGCCTGACCCCGCCGGGGCACGTCCGCCGGACCTACCGCAACTTCTTCCCCCCGGCGGCGCGCTGGCAGATGTCCGGCGTCCGCCTCGCACGATGGATCGAGGGCTGATGCTGATGCCGATGACCGAACCTGACCGCTCCCTCCGTGATGAGGTGCTCGCCGGCCTCGCGGCGCGGCCGCGCCGGCTCCACTGCAAGCTCTTCTACGACCTCGAGGGTTCGCGCCTCTTCGAGGAGATCTGCGCGCAGCCCGAGTACTACCTGACGCGCAGCGAGATCGACATCCTGACGCGCCACGGCGACGACATCGCCGGCGCCCTCGGCGAGAACGTGACCCTCGTCGAGCTCGGCAGCGGCAGCAGCACCAAGACGCGCCTCCTCCTCGACGCCCTCGACGCTCCGGCGGCGTATGTCCCGGTGGACATCTCGGCGGAGTTCCTCGACGAGAGCGCGGCGTCGCTGCGCGCGGCCTACCCGCGCCTGCGGATCGTCCCTGTCGCGGCCGACTTCACCGCGGCGATGCCCGCGGTCGACGAGCTCGACGTCCCGGCCGAGCGCGTCGTCACCTTCTTCTCGGGCTCGAGCATCGGCAACTTCGAGCCGTCGGCGGCGAGCGAGCTGATGGCCGCGGCGGCGGAGATCGGCGGCGCTGACGGGCGCCTGCTGATCGCCGCGGACCTGCGCAAGGAGGGGCACGTCCTCGAGGCGGCCTACGACGACGCCGCGGGGATCACCGCCGCCTTCAACCTCAACATCCTCGCCCGCCTCAACCGCGACTTGGCGGCCGACTTCGACGTCGACGGCTTCCACCACCGCGCCGTGTGGAACGCCGACGCCAGCCGCATCGAGATGCACATCGTCAGCCGCCGGCCGCAGCGGGTGCGCCTCGGCGACGCCGCCCTCGACTTCGGCGAGGGCGAGGTGATCGTCAGCGAGCACTGCTACAAGTACACGGTCGACGGCTTCGCCGAGATGGGCCGCAGCGTCGGCCTCGATCGTGAGGCGCTGTGGCTCGACGCGGACGGGCGCTACAGCCTCCACCTCTTCCGTCAGGCGCCTTGAGTGGGGAGGGCGCCCGGCTCCGCTCGGAGGCCCGGCGATGTCGGGCGCCGCAGCGACGCGGGTGTCCTCGCCGACCCGACGCCCGCCGGAGGCTGCTAGGGTAGGGGCGTTGCGTCTCTCCCCTCGGCTCCTCCGGCCGCTCTCGGCGCTCCTCCTGCTCCTCGTCGCCGTCGGGCTCTACCAGGGGCGGCGCGCGTTCATCCGCTCCTTCTTCGCCGACGGCGAGGTGCGGGTCGCCGGGGCGCCGCGGGGATCCGCGACCGACGCGGAGATCGCCCCCGTCGAGCGCCTCCGGGTCGTCCTCATCGACGGCCTCGGGGCGGCGCACGCGGAGGCCCTACCGAACCTCAGCGAGCGCTGCGCCGAGGGCGTCGAGCTCCGCGTCGACGTCGGCTTCCCGACGGTGTCGTTGCCGGTCCAGCACGTCCTGTGGACCGGGCGGACGCAGCAGGAGTCGGGGATCCTCTACCGGATCCCGGCGCTCGCCGAGCCGCCGGTCGACGCCCTGCCGCGCTTCGTCAGCGCCCGCGCCGTCGCCGAGTCGCACCCGGCGATCGTCCACTCCTTCGGCTTCGACGTCGCCGAGCCGCCGCTCGTCGCGGGCGATCCCGAGGCGCTCCCTCCGGGCTGGCGCGAGGGCTTCCCGGCGCGGGCGGCCGCGGCGGTCGCCGGCGACGAGCGCCTGGTCTTCGTCCACATCCTCCGGGTCGACGAGGCCGGGCACACCGCCGGCGGGGCGTCGCCGGAGTACGCGGCCGCGGCCGCCGAGGCCGACGCGATCCTCGGCGATCTCGTGGGCGCGGGGGAGGCGGACGCGGGGTCGACGCGCTGGCTGGTCCTCGCCGATCACGGGCATCGACCGGACGGCGGGCACGGCGGCCCGGAGCCGGCGATCCGCGTCGTCCGTGCCTGTGTCTTCGGCGCCGGGACGGCGCCGGCGTCCGGGTCGACGATCGACGCGACCCTGAGCGATATCGCCCGCCTCCTCGGCGGATCCGTGGGGGTCGGGCCGTCGCCCGGGGCCGCGGGTCGGCCGTGGTCTGAGGTCGTCGCCGGCGATCCGGCGGCGCAGCTCCCGAGCCCGAGCCTCGGTCGATGGATCGCCGCGGCGCTCGTCGGCCTCGGGATCCTCGCGGCGGCGCTGGTCGCCGCGGGCCGCCGCCTCCGCTGGGCTCCGCTTGCCTGGCCGACCCTCGCGTACGTCGGCGTCGTCGCCGGCGTCGGCTGGCCGACGCTCTCCAACCCCGCGATCTATCCGCCGGTCGGCGCGGCGATCCTCGGCGCCGCGTGGCCCGGCTGGATCGCGGCGGTGTTGACGCTGTTCATCGCGCGTCGTCATCTCTCGAGCGTCCGCGCCGCGGTGGCGGTGGCCGGCGGCGGCTGGGCGCTCGTCGCCGGTACGGCGCTCCTCGCCGGAGTCGGCGACGGGCCGCCGCTGCAGCCGATCTGGAGCGCAGCGGCCAGCACTGCGATGATCCTCGCCTGGCCGGTCACCGCGGCTGCGGCGGTCGTCGCCGCGATGCCGACGTCCGCGTCGGCCTCCAGAGAACCTGGCTAAAAGTTCATAGGGGGCGAATCCGCGCGCCGCCCTTGAACATGCAAAGATCTGGTGATTGCACCACGTCGGCGTGGAATTCGTGCGCGTGCACAGATCGGCATGCTACGGTGTCCCACATACAGACTTCTTGGGGGCATTGATGTCACAACGTCGGTGGACACGGTTCATAGCAGCGCTGGGAGTGGTCGCGCTCGGCTTCGCGGTCGAGGGATGTGGAGATGACGAGAGCCGGGTGACCACGGGCCTCTCGGGCGGCTACAACATGTCGGCGTCGGCGTCGGCGTCAGCGTCGGCGTCGGCCTCCGCGTCGTCGACGGGGATGGACAGCGACACCGACGCGAGCTCGTCGGGCGACGACTCCACCACCGGTGAGGACAGCACGACGGACGACTCGACGACCACGGGGGACGTCTCGGCGAGCGACACGAACGCGACGACGTCGTCGACGACCGACATGACGACGTCGTCGACGACCGACATGACGACGTCGTCGACGACCGACATGACGACGAGCTCGTCGTCGTCGTCGAGCTCGTCGTCGAGCTCGTCGTCGTCGAGCTCGTCGACCGGCGGGCAGAACAACGACCCGCAGCCGGCCGACGGCATGTACTCCAACTGCGACGACGTCAACAACAACTGCCCGGACCTCTGCCTCCTCCTCCAGGACGCCAACATGGTCGTTCTCGACGGCTTCTGCTCGGCGGAGTGCGCCAGCGCCAACGACTGCCTGCCGGCGCCGGCGAGCGACGGCACGGTCGTCTGTATCCCGGGCGTCGGCTACTGCGCGATCGAGTGCGGCGCCGACGCGGACTGCCCGATCGGCATGACCTGCGAGTCGGTCAACATCAACAACGAGACCAAGAAGTACTGCTGGTAGCGGCGGCTTCGGCCGCACGAGGGCGCGCGCTCGCGGGGCACCGCGGCGGCGCCCTCGGTCGTTCTCGGGACCGCGGCGGCGCCCCTCACTCCGCCGGCGCGGGGCGCTTGGCGGCGCGCTCGCGCAGGCGTCGGCCCTTGGTCGTCCGGTCGAGGTTGACCGCCGGCGCGGCCTGGTAGAGCTGGCGGAGCTCGCCGACCTTCTCGGGGTGCTCCGCGGCGAGGTTGTCGCGCTCGCCGAAGTCGCGGCTGAGATCGAAGAGCTCGGTGATGTTCTCCTCGCCGCGGACCAGGAGCTTGTAGGGCCAGAGGATGACGCCGTGCTGGTCGCTCTCGTTGAGGATCAGCGGCCGCGTCGCGGCCCGCAGCGCCTCCGGGGCGCCGGGCAGGAGGTGGGGGAGGAGGGTGTCGCCGTCGAGCTGCGAGGGGGTCGCGGCCGCTGGCCCGGCGCGCAGCGACAGGAGCGTCGGCAGGACGTCGACGAGGGTCACGGGCGCGTCGCTGCGCCGCGGCTCGACGCCGGGGAGGCGGATCGCCAGCGGGATGTGGACGAGCGCGTTGTAGAGGACGCGGCCGTGGTTGTCGGGGAGGCGCGGGTCCTCGCCGAGGCTCTCGCCGTGGTCGCTGGCGAAGACGACGATCGTCTTGCCCCACAGGCCGCGCTCCTTCAGCGCCGTGATCACCTCGCCGATCGCCCGGTCGACGAGGCCGACCATCGCCCGGTACTTCGGCGCCTTGCCCGGCTCGAGGCCGGCGTCGCCGACGAGCGCCTGGAGGTGGCGATCGCTCTCCTTGACCTCGTGGTGCTCGTGGACGTCGAAGTAGTGGAGCCAGAGGAGGAAGGGCGCCTCCTTGTGCTCGCCGCCGAAGTGGGCGTCGAGGTACTTCAGCCCGAGCTCGGTGGTCCGGTGCGAGGTCGTGTAGGAGCCGACGTCGCGCTCGTGGAGGTCGTTGATCAGGCGGTGGACGTCGGCGAAGCCGCGGGTGATCAGGGTCTTGCCGACGTAGCGCAGGACCTCGCTCGGGAGGACGGCGTAGCCGCGGTAGCCGCGCGCCGCGAGGGCCTCCGGGAGGGTGAGGTCGACGACCTGGAAGGGGTCGACGCGGCCGGTGATCAGGCTCGACACCGAGAGGTCGGTGCCGGCCGCCGGCGAGAAGGCGCGGGTGAAGGTCGTCGAGCCGTCGAGGAGCTCGAAGAGGTGGGGGAAGTCGCCGCGGTTTTGCGGCGTGTCCTCGAGGACATCCCCGCGGAGGGCGTCGACCGTCAGCAGGAGGATCGGCGCGTCGCCGAGGCGGGCGCGGATCGCCTGGACCTCGTCGCCCTCGATCCACGCGCCGACCTGCTCCTCGCGGGCCTCCTCGGCCTGGGACGCGGCGGCGGCGAGGTCCTCGCGGGCGACGTAGCCGTCGCAGTTCTCGTCGACGTCGTTGCCGACGAGCTCGCGGGCGTCGGGGTGGATCGCCGGGTCGTCGTCGTCGCAGTCGGGGCCGCCGAGGAGCGCCGCGAAGCCGTCGCCGTCGCCGTCGCCGAGGCCGCGGGCGACGCGGACGAGCATCCGCGCGTGGTTGCCGCGGGTGGCGATCGCGAGGCGGCTCTCGGCGCTCTGGAGGCCGCGCTGCAGGCACAGGCCGAGGTTCACCGCCAGGAGCGCGCTGAGGGCCAGCAGGGCGTAGGAGCCGCGCCCTGGGGCCCGCGCCGGGAGCTCGGGCGGGGCGACCAGGAGGCGGAGGCCGAGGCCGGCGCAGACGCAGGCGACGACGATCAGGAAGGTGTGGATGTCGGGGTACTCGGAGCGGAAGAGGCCGCGGTTGGCGAGCTCGACGGCGCCGGTGAGGCCGAGGAGGGCGACGCCGGCGATCCGCCGGCGCTTGGCGACGGTGGCGATCAGCGTCGGCGGGTGCTCGGACTGTCCGTGCGGCGCCAGCTCGAGCCAGCGGCCGGCGAAGGCGAGGGCGATCGCCAGGGCGAGGAAGCCGGCCGTCGGGAGGACGTAGGGGGCGATCGAGGCCCCGGGGAGCGTCGCCGCGAAGGCCCCCTCGAAGAGGTTGGCGGCGACCGGGACGAGGGCGAGGAGGCTGGCGGCCGCGCGGATCCCCGCGGTAGCGAGGCCGCGGCGATCGCCGCCCCGGCGGCGCAGCGCCGCGACGACCCACTCGGCGGCGAGGAGGAGGAGCGCGATCGCCAGGCCGAGGCCGAGGAGCAGGCTCGCGCTCACCCACAGCAGGTCGCCGCTGAGCGGCTGGAGGGCGAGCGCCTCGACGGGCACGAGGATGGCCGCGCCGGCGAGGCCGGTGAGGAGCGAGCGGCTCGCCCAGGTGCTCGATGGCGCGGGCATCGGCCGCACTTTAGCCCAGAGCGGCCCGCGGCGACGATCCCCGACGGGCATCGTCCGCTCTTGAGGCTGCGCTCGAGCGCAGGTCGAGGCGCAGCGCCGGCGACGGGCGCGAGAACAGCGACGCCGCCGCGGCCGGAGCCGGGGCGGCGTCACCCGAGCGGCGGTCGCCGCCTACTCGGCCGCGCTCTCGTCCGAGCGCAGGTAGAGGTCGCCGCCCGCCTCGCGGAACTCGGCGGCCTTGTCGGCCATGCCCCTGTCGATCGCCTCCTGTGACGCCGCGAAGTCGCGGACGTCCTGGGTGAGCTTCATCGAGCAGAAGTGCGGTCCGCACATCGAGCAGAAGTGGGCCTCCTTCGCCGGCTCGGCCGGGAGGGTCTCGTCGTGGAAGTCGCGCGCCGTGTCGGGGTCGAGCGAGAGGTTGAACTGGTCGTGCCAGCGGAACTCGAAGCGCGCCTTGCTGAGCGCGTCGTCGCGGGCCTGCGCCCCCGGGTGCCCCTTGGCGAGGTCGGCCGCGTGGGCGGCGATCTTGTAGGTGATCACGCCGGTCTTGACGTCGTCCTTGTTGGGCAGGCCGAGGTGCTCCTTCGGCGTNNGGCGTCACGTAGCAGAGCATCGCGCAGCCCATCGAGCCGATCATCGCCGCGCCGATCCCCGAGGTGATGTGGTCGTAGCCCGGGGCGATGTCGGTGGTCAGCGGGCCGAGCGTGTAGAAGGGCGCCTCGTGGCAGTGGCGCAGCTGCTCGTCCATGTTCTCCTGG
>JAGQIT010000412.1 GCA_020431135.1 Myxococcales bacterium
ACCGACGGTCAGATCTTCCTCGAGAGCAACCTCTTCAACTCCGGCATCCGCCCGGCGCTGAACGTCGGCATCTCGGTCTCCCGCGTCGGCGGCGCGGCGCAGATCAAGTCGATGAAGAAGTTCGCCGGCCCGCTGCGCACCTGGCTCGCCCAGTACCGCGAGCTCGAGGCCTTCGCGCAGTTCGCCTCGGACCTCGATCAGACGACGCGCGACACCCTCAACCGCGGCTCGAAGCTCGTCGAGCTCCTCAAGCAGCCGCAGTACGCTCCGGTCCCGGTCGCGCTCCAGGTCGCGTCGATCTTCGCCGGCGTCCGCGGCCACCTCGACGGGGTCTCGCGCGACAAGGTCCAGGACTACGAGAAGAAGTTCCACGCGTGGCTCAAGGACAGCCGCCCGGACCTCCTCGATCAGATCGCCTCTGCCAAGCCCGACATGAAGAAGGTCGAAGACGGTCTCGAGGCCGCCTGCAAGGCGTTCGGCGACATCTGGGCCAAGGAGAACGGCTAGCGCCGACCTCCCTCCCTCCTAGGAGAACGCGATGGGCAACCTCAAAGAGATCCGCCTGCGCATCGGCGCGATCAAGAACACCCGCAAGATCACCCAGGCGATGGGTCGGATCGCGTCGGCGCGCCTCTTCAAGGCGCAGCAGGCGGTGACGGCGGCGCGTCCGTACGCGGAGCGCCTCGCCGAGGTTGTCCAGGCCCTGACGGCGGCGACCGACGACGCCGCCGTCGACCCCCTGATGGCCCCGCGCGCCGAGGTCCGGGGCGTTGGGATCATCCTCGTGTCGGCCGACCGCGGCCTGTGCGGTGGCTTCAACGCCAACGTCACCAAGGCGGCGCTCCAGCGGATCGCCCGCGAGAAGGAGGCGGGGCGCGAGGTCACGGTGATCGCCGTCGGCAAGAAGGGCGCGGGCGCCCTCAAGTACAACGGCATCGACGTCGACTACCGGCACGAGGTGCCGGGCAACGACAACGTCCTCGACACGGTGAAGGCCGTGGCGACCGAGGCGACCGGCCTCTTCCTGCCGATGGACGGGGCGACGCCGACGGTCGACGTCGTCTACATCATCTACAACTTCTTCCGGAACGCGCTCGTCCAGGAGGTCACGGAGACGCAGCTCCTGCCCTTCAAGCCGGCCGAGATCGATCCGGACGCGCCTCCCGTCGAGCCGGTGTTCGAGCCCGATCGCGCGGCGCTCCTCGCCCACCTCCTGCCGGTCGCGCTCGAGTCGCAGATCCAGACCGCGCTCCTCAACTCGATCTCCTCGGAGCTCGCGTCGCGGCGCACGGCGATGAACTCGGCGACCGACAACGCCACCGAACTGATCGACGACCTGACCCTCCAGTTCAACCGCGAGCGCCAGGCCGCTATCACCACCGAACTCATGGAAATCATCGGCGGCTCCGAAGCCCTCAAGGGCTAGGTCCCGCATCCCCTGGAGCACTCTCACCATGTCCACTACTCAGCCGCCCTCCAAGTCTGGCTCGCTCTTCGGTCCCCCCGGTGGTTCGCTGCTCGGCTCAAAGATCGGGGCCCAGCAGTCGCAGCAGGCCGCGCCCGCCGCCGAGCAGGCCGCCGACGCCGGCCGGATCACCCAGGTCATCGGCCCGGTCGTCGACGTCGAGTTCATCGGCTCGCTCCCCGAGGTCAACACGGCGCTCAAGGTCACCAACCCGGGCATCAGCGACGAGGCCGACAACCTCACCCTCGAGGTCGCCCTCCACCTCGGCGAGCACACCGTGCGGACGATCGCCATGGACACCACGGACGGCCTCGTCCGCGGCATGGAGGTCCGCAACAGCGGCGAGCCGATCATGATGCCGGTCGGCAAGCCGACCCTCGGGCGGATCATGAACGTCGTCGGCGCGCCGGTCGACGAGCAGGGCCCCGTCGAGGCGACCGAGTACCGGCCGATCCACCGCGCCGCGCCGCCCTTCGTCGAGCAGTCGACCAAGGTCGAGGCGTTCGTCACCGGCATCAAGGTCATCGACCTCCTCGCCCCCTACCGACGCGGCGGCAAGATCGGCCTCTTCG
>JAGQIT010000413.1 GCA_020431135.1 Myxococcales bacterium
GGTCATGAAGAAGCCGAGGTAGTAGTCCTCGTCCCGGCTCTTGCGCTCGTGGAGCGGGAGGTAGGGGAGGTTGTCGTCCGGGTGGGCGAAGGTGTCGACGCAGCCGTCGGAGTCGCAGGTGATGTCGACGATCTGGGCGTGGATCGTCGGCTTCTCGAGGTGGCGGGAGAGCGGCGCCGCCGGGAAGACCTGGTCGATCGACCAGGCGTCGGGGATCGACTGGAAGATCGAGAAGTTGACCAGGTACTTCGACTGCGCGCGCCCGAGGTAGTCGACGATCTCCTCGGAGATCGAGCTCATCCCGGCGATGATCCGGTCGGCCTTGACCCGGATCCGCTGGAAGATCCCCTCGGCGGAGGCGCGGTCGGCGAGCGAGAGGTAGCCCCGCGAGAAGAGCTGGAGGCACTCGTCGCGGAAGTCGATCGCGTCGTGGAAGTACTCCTCGATGTTCTTCGCGTTGATGTTCTCGTAGGTGTAGCGGAGCTCCGAGATCAGGCGGTGCTCGTCCTCATCCGGCTCGGGGACCGGCAGGAGCTCGCCCTGGACCTCGCGGAGGTCGGCGATCGTCACCGCGTGGTGGGCGACGACGACGCGGCCGCTCTCGGTGAGGATGCACGGCTGACGGACGGCGATCTCGTCGCAGACCTCGCCGATCTCGAAGACCACCGTCGACGCGTACTCGGCGAGCGAGTAGTTCGCCGACGACGGGTAGGAGGTCTTCGAGCCGTCGTAGTCGACGCCGATCCCGCCGCCGAGGTCGAGGAAGCGCAGCGACGGGCAGCTCTCCTGGAGCTCGGCGTAGATCCGCGCGCCCTCGCGGACGGCGGTCTTGACCCGCTTGATCTGGGTGATCTGCGAGCCGATGTGGAAGTGGAGGAGCGAGAGCTGGCTCTCCATGCCGGAGGCCGTGAGCTGGCGGACGACCTCGAGGATCTCCGACGTCGTCAGGCCGAACTTCGAGGTCTCGCCGCCCGAGCTCTGCCAGCGGCCGCTGCCCTTGGAGTAGAGCTTGGCGCGGACGCCGATCTCCGGGATCGCCCGCCAGTCGTGCTCGGCGAAGACGTCGAGGTAGCGGCGGACCTCGCGGGTGCTCTCGAGGACGATGATCACCTCGTGGCCGAGCTCCGCGGCGTGGAAGGCCATGCGGATGAACTCGCGGTCCTTGTAGCCGTTGCAGACCAGGGGTGAGCCCTTGAGCGGCGGCTGGGCCATCGCCAGGAGCAGCTCCGGCTTCGACCCCGCCTCGAGGCCGTAGCGGTGCTCGGCGCGGGCCTTGACCACGGTGTTGACGACGGCGCGCCGCTGGTTGACCTTGAGCGGGTAGACGCCGATGTGCCCGCCCTCGTACTTGTTCTCGACGAAGGCGCGGTCGAAGGCCTCCTTGAGGAGGCGCATCTGCCGGGTGATCATCGTCGGGAAGCGGACGACGTAGGGCGTCCGGATCCCGCGGCGCTTGAGCTCCTTCGACAGGCGCTGGAGGTCGACCTCGGGGACCCCGGGCGCGCGGAAGACGAGGTGTCCGGCCTCGTTGGCCGTGAGGAAGCCGCGCCCCCAGCGGTGGATGCCGTAGCGCTTAAACGACCCCTCTAGCGCGTAGTAGAGGCTCTTGCCGGCGCGCGCGGTCCGCTCCTTGGTCGCTCGGGCGGCGGCCTGGCTCGCCTCCGCCGCGGTCGTCGACGGCGCGGCGGCGGGGGTGGTGGCGGCGGCGCTGGGGCTCGTTTCGGGGCTTTGCGAGGCGTCGGACATGGCGGCGGAGGGTCGGGATTATCGGACCCAGGGGGGCGACTTCCAAGCCGTTTCCATCCGCCGACGGGCTGCTATGCTCCGCCCGCCCTCGCGCAGGGCGACAAGGAGTCTGAGCATGGCGTCGTACCAGTACATCTACACGATGAAGGACCTGCGCAAGGTCTTCCCCAACGGCAAAGAGGTTCTCCGCGGGATCCACCTCTCGTTCTTCCCCGGGGCGAAGATCGGCGTTCTCGGGGCCAACGGCGCCGGCAAGTCGACGCTCCTCAAGGTGATGGCCGGCGTCGACAAGGAGTTCCTCGGCGAGGCCTTCGCCGCCGACGGCGTCTCCGTCGGCTACCTCCCGCAGGAGCCCGTGCTCGACCCGACGAAGGACGTCAAGGGCAACATCGAGG
>JAGQIT010000414.1 GCA_020431135.1 Myxococcales bacterium
GGCAAGAGCTCGCTCATCAACGCCCTCGTCGGCGAGAAGATCCTGCCGACCGGGGTCACGCCGACGACCGGCGCCGTCGTCCGGATGCGCCACGCCGACGCCGCGGAGAAGCGCCTGATCCACCCCGACGGGACGATCGAGGCGCTCGCGGACGACCGCTTCGCCGCGCTCGCCCGCGGCCGCGAGAAGGCCCCGGGGATCGTCGAGGCGACCTGGACCGGCGACCTCATCCCGGTCCGCGCTGAGCTCATCGACACGCCGGGGGTCAACGACATCGACCGCCTGCGCTCGCTCCTCAGCCGCGGGGCGCTCCCCGGCGCCGACGTCCTGATCCTCGTGCTCGACGCGACGCAGGCGCTGACGCGGTCGGAGCTCGGCTTCCTCCGCGACGCGCTGGTCGCCGTCGGCGGCCTCGGCGAGGACTCCGGCGCCCGCCTCCTCGTCGCGATCAACCGCATCGACCTCGTCGCCGACCACGAGCGCCAGCTCGTCGCCGACCATCTCCAGCGCGAGCTCGCGGCGCTCCTCGGCTCGGCGAACTTTGAGCTCTTCGAGACCAACTCGAAGCAGGCGCTGCGCGAGCCCGAGGCCGACACCCACGGCGTCCGCGGGCTCGTCGCGCTGCGCGAGCGGCTGATCGAGCTGATCGACGACCGCGACGCGATCCTCCCGGTCCGCGCCCGCGCGAGCCTGCGCCGGCACACGCAGCTGCTGATCCACAACGCGGCGATCCAGGCGCGCGCCCTCAGCCTCGAGGAGCAGGCGCTCGCCGACGAGCTCGCCGCCGTGCGCTCAGCCCTCGCCGAGCAGGAGGTCGACTTCGACAGGCTGCGGGCGAAGATCGCCGAGGCCCAGGAGCGCATCCTCGAGGGGTCGCGCGAGCGCCTCACCTCCTACCGCAGCGAGCTCCAGGCCGAGGTCCTCGGCCAGCTCGAGCGCTCCGACCTGCGGGCGATCACCGACGTCCTGCCGGCGGCGATCCGCGACGCGACGATGACCTTCACGATCGCCGAGGCCGAGCAGCTCCGCCACGAGCTCGAGGCGCTGTCGCGCGACACCCTCCAGACCTACGGCGAGCAGGCGCGCCGGCGCCTCGCCCAGGCGACGATCCTCCTCGGCTTCCGCGGCCCGCTCGTCCACCTCGAGCCGCCGTCGACGACCGTCGAGGGCGGGACGCTCGCGGTCAGCCTCGCCGGCACCGCGGTGATGTACTTCGGCAACACGATCGCCGGCCTGCTGATGACGATCGCCGGGCCGCTGGCGACGATGATCCTCCGCGAGAAGGCGATCCGCGACCTCCGGGCCGCCGCCCACCGCGAGATCCCGCGGGCCCTCCAGGCGAGCTTCGCCGACCTCGACCAGGCGCTCGCCAAGGTCGTCGGCGAGCAGGTCGCCGCCCTCGAGGAGCACCTGGTCCTGGCCAACGCCCAGCTCGGCGAGCAGCTCGTCGCGGTCCTCGACCGCGCGGCCAAGGTCCTCGAGGCGCCCGCGGAGGTCGCCGAGGGGGCGGGCGAGACAGAGGGGGAGGGCGAGCCGCCGCGCTTCCGCGCCCGCGCCCGCCTCCAGGCGCTCGAGCGCGAGCTCGAGGCGGTCCAACGAGAGCTTTCAGTCGCGCAGCGCGACAGCGACGCAGGGTGATCCGATGAGCGCCGACGATCCGACCTCCAACAAGGGCGACGACGCCCGCGAACCGCAGGACGACAACGACCTCGACAGCGCGGCCGAGACCGCCGTGAGCGCGATCCGGGGCTTCGGCGCCGCGCTCGGCGGCTGGGCGCGCCGCGTCGGCAAGGTGATCACCGAGGCCGCCGCCCCCGACGTCGGCAGCGAGGAGCTGCGGGCGAGCCTCGCCGAGATCACGAACCTGCGCCTGAGCGGCCGCTTCTCGAGCGCCCGCGAGCGCGTGCGGACGATCCTCCAGGACCGCCCGCGCGACCTCCAGGCGCTGACCAGCTACGGGCTGACGCTGATCGCCGAGACCATCTGCGACCAGCGGGCGCCGTCGGGGCTCGTCGATCTCCTCGGAGAGCTCTCCGGGCACAAGCAGCGCCCGGCGATCGCCCCGCTCCTCGAGGCCGCGCTCAAGCACAGCCGCGGCGAGCACGACGCGGCGCTCGACGACCTCCGCCGCGGCCTCCGGGTGATCGACAACCTGCCGGCGATCTCGCGCCGCGAGGGCCGCTTCTACCTCCACCTCCTCGGGACGATGGCGCAGGCGAGCCGCGGTCGCCCCGATCGCGCGCTCCTCGAGCTCCACAAGGCCCGCGCCAGCGTCCCCGAGCATGCCGCCGGGGCGCTGCTCCGCCGCTTCCTCCTCGAGGGGGTCGCGGTGCTCCTGGCCGAGGATCACCTCGACGAGGCGATCGCCTGGCTGACGCCGCTGGCCGCCCCGCCGAAGCCGGAGGAGACGACCGAGGCCGCCGACGCCGCCGACGCCGCCGAGGAGGCCGACGCCGCCGCGCCGATCGAGCCCAAGCCGACACCGCCGCAGCCGATCCCCGAGCCGAGCCCGTACGAGCCGCTCTACGTCGCCCGCGGCCTCCTCGCCGAGGCCCTCGCCGCCAAGGGCGACCGCGACGGCGCCCTCGCGCTCATCGACGACCTGCCCGATGAGCCAGCCTGGGACGGGGTCCGGATCCGCGTCGGCCTCAGCGCGGGCGCGACCTTCAAGCTCAAGGAGCGCGCCCTCCGGCACCTCCAGGTCGCCCCCGAGGACTGGCAGCGCGCCCGCCTCTGGGCGCTCGCCGAGGTCGCCGCCTGGGCGCACTCGGAGGACCCGCCGGCCGCGGCCGCCGTCGAGGCTGTCCTCGAGGCCCTGGTCAAGGCGACCGACGCCGCGCCGCCCGGGCTGCGCGACGGCTTCATCCACGAGCTCGCCCACGTCACGCTGCGCGCCGACGCCTTCCCCGCGGCGGTTCTCGCGGTGCTCGACCGCCGCCTCCACCGCGACGGCGACACGGCGGCCGAGGAGCTCCGCCTCGTCCGCGCCCGCAACCTGATCATCCGCGGCGACCTCGAGGGCGCCGGCCAGGACTTCATCGGCAGCCAGGCGCCGCGCTTCCGCAGCCAGCCCGACCTCGGCGGCCCCTGGGGCCCCGACGCCGTGTCGCCGCTGCGCGACTCGGTGACCCGCCTGCGGACGCTGCGCTCGCAGCGAGCGCTCGCCGCCGCCGAGTACTGCCTCAAGCTCGACCTCAGCGAGCAGGCCCAGGAGCTCCTCGTCGAGGCGCTCGCCGAGAGCCCGAACCTGTCGCCGGCGCGCCACCTGCTGACGACGATCGCCCGGCCGACGACGAGCTCGCGCCTCGAGGATCTCCTCGCCGCCGGGACCACGGTCCTCGCCGCCCTCCCCTCGCACGTTCTCGGCGTCCCGCTCGGCGGCGCCCAGGAGGCCCTCTCCGGGGTGATCGCCGCGCGCGAGCGCCTCGCCCGGCCGCTGACGATCGCGGTGATGGGCGAGTTCTCGTCGGGCAAGAGCACCTTCGTCAACGCGCTCCTCGGCGAGGCGATCGCGCCGATGGGCGTGCTGCCGACGACGACGACGATCAACGTCTTCCGCCGCGGCCCGACCGGCGGCGCCCGGATCTACTTCCGCGACGACCGCGTCGGCACCCTCCAGCGCGGCGACATCCACAACTTCCTCCACAGCCTCGACGACGTCCGCGCGAGCCAGATCCGCCACGTCGAGATCGAGCGCACCGGGGCGCGGATGGGCGACGCCTCGGTCGTCGACACGCCAGGACTCAACGCCCTCGACGCGTTCCACGAGCGGGTCGCCCGCGAGTTCATCGACGAGGCCGACGCGGTCATCTGGATCTTCTCGGCGACCCGGGGCTCGACCGCCTCCGAGGCCGGCATGCTGTCGACGCTGCGCGCCGACGGCCGCCAGGTCCTCGGCGTCCTCAACAAGGTCGACACCCTCGACGAGGACGAGCGCGTCGAGCTCATCGACTACCTCAAGGAGCAGCTCGAGGACGTCCTCGTCGACATCGTCCCGGTCTGCGCCTCGGAGGCCCTGAAGGTCCGCGCCGGCGAGGGGGAGCCCGGGGCCGACGACTCCTTCGCCGCGGTCGAGGAGTCCCTCGAGCGCCACTTCCTCCAGCGCGCCCGCGAGCTCAAGCGCAAGCTGACGACGCGCCGCCTCCTCGACTCGCTGACCAAGGCCCGCGGGGCCTGCGAGTCGGCGGCCAGCGCCCTCGAGGCCGCGGCCGACGGCGCCGCCGGCAGCGACCAGCTCGACACCCTGCGCGGCGCCCAGCGCCTCCTCGGCTTCGCCGATCGCATGTACGAGGCGGTCCTCGAGCTCGACGACCTCCTGGTCCGCGAGTGCCTCGCCCTCGGGATCCTCCGCAGCGGCGCCGGCATGACCCGCGAGACGCTCGGCCTCCAGGACAGCTGGTACCTGACGACCGTCGTCCGCGACAGCATGCTCAAGTCGCTGCAGGCGGCGCTCGCCGAGCTCTCGCGCGAGGCCGACACCGAGATCCTCTATGACGTTCTCACCCAGCACCTCGTCCCCTGGGCCCGCGGCTACCTCGACGGCCTCGGCGCCTCGGGCTGGCTCGTCCGCCTGATCACCGA
The DNA here is from genome assembly GCA_020431135.1 of Myxococcales bacterium. GTDB lineage: Bacteria > Myxococcota_A > Polyangia > Nannocystales > Nannocystaceae > JADJRG01. Next base: position 4,582 of record JAGQIT010000414.1, read on the forward strand.
GAACGGCCCGGCGATCACCAAGGGGGAGGCCGCGCTGCGCGACCGCCTCCGCGTCGCCCTGACGCCGATGGCCGCGACCTGGCAGAAATTCGTCCGCTCGCTCGACAGGCCGCTGCGCCAGGCCCAGGTCCAGGCCCACCGCCAGGCGGCGACGCGGCCGCGGGCCGAGGCCCTGCGTCTGCGCACCTCCGTGATCAGCGGGCTTGACGGGCTCCTCGAGTGCGTCCGAGAACTCGAGGCGTGAGCAAGTCCGCGCGTCCCTCGAGAAAATTGCCCTCGCCGCGAGTGATCGGCGTCGACGAGGCCGGCCGCGGGCCGATCCTCGGGCCGATGGCCCTCGCCGCTGTGGCGGTCGACGACGCGGGCGTCGCCGCCCTTGAAAAACTCGGCGTCCAGGACAGCAAGCGCTTCGGCTCAGGAAAGAAGGCGCAGGCGCTCCGCGGCGAGCTCGCCGAGACGATCGCCTCGGTCGTCCTCGAGGCCCGCTGCGTCCTCGTGCCGGTGCCGGTGATCGACGCGCGCACGCTCCTCGGCCAGCTCAACCACCTTGAGCGCGACGTCGCGGTCGATCTCCTCGAGCAGATGAGCGCCGACCACCTCGATCGGATCATCTGCGACGGCGCCCGCCTCTTCGCGCCCCTGAAGCGCAGCTACGCCGGCCTCGAGGCGCTCGACCGCGGGGAGTCGGCGCACGTCGCCGTCGCCGCGGCGTCGATCCTCGCCAAGCACGCCCGCGATCAGGCTTTTTCGGCGATCGAGTCGCGCTACGAGGAGGAGTTCGGCGTCCTCGGCGGGGGCGGCTACATCAACGCCCCGACCAAGCGCTTCCTCGAGGCCTACCGCGAGCGCTACGGCGACCTCCCGCCGGAGGCCCGGCGCTCGTGGGGCGCCCCGAAGGACGCGGAGCTGGCGAAGCCCGAGGCCGCCGCGGGGACGAAGCCGGGCAAGGCCGAGCAGCTCTCGCTCGCCTGACTCGGCTCGCGCACGCCCCACTTCCTGGAGTTCGGCTCTTCCTGGGCGAGGCCATCCCCGCCCAGCACCAACGACGCTGCGCGCGACCACCTGCCCCTTACGGCAGGTCGCGGAGGTCCTTGAGCTGCTCGCGCAGCTTTTCGAGGGCGTAGCGCATCCGGCTCTTCACCGTGTTCTCAGGCGCGCCGACGACCTTGCCGATCTGCTTGAACGAGAGCCCGCCGAGCTGGCGCATCAGGAAGACCTCGCGCTGGTCCTCCGGGAGCTGATCCACGGCCTCCTTGAGGCGCCGCTGGATCGTCGGCGCCATCGCCTCGTCGTCGACGCTGACCTGCTCAGCGGCCGTGCGATCGAGCATGCTCTCGCGCTCGTCCCCGTCGCGGCCGCGGCGCGGCGCGTCGAGGGAGGCGTGCCGGCGGAACTTCGCGCGCCGGCTCTCGTCGACGCAGAGGTTGCGCGCGATCGTGTACAGCCAGGTCGAGAAGCGCGCCGTCTGCTGATAGCGCCCCTTCGCCCGGATCACCCGCACGAAGACCTCCTGAAGGAGCTCCTCGGCGCGGCTGTGGTTGTTCACGCTGCGCAGGAGGAAGTTGAAGAGCCCGCGGCGGTGGCGCGTGACGAGGACCTCGAACGCCTTGGCGTCGCCCTCGCGGAATGCCGCCATCAGGGACTCGTCGCTGGGCCCCTCGGCATCCGGGCGCCCGGTGGTGATGGCGTCATTCATGCCGATGACGACGGCGTCGCGCGCTCGCTCGCAGCCCCGAGTGTGCGCACAGGCGACATTCGCTGGCAAGCGGATCCCGCGGCTCGACGGCCGCAGACCGCGCGCATATACCGCAGCGCGCCGCGAAGGGGCCACATCGCCCGCAGCGACGCCGACGCGCTCACATACAAACTGTCTCTTCGGACAGACACACTGACGACCGCCGGCGTCAGCGGACCCGCCGACGCGACTGGTCGTAGGGACAGTAGACCCCGCTGCGCCCGCCGCTGACGAAGCCCTTGAGCGCCCGCCCGCAGGTCGGACAGGGCTCGCCCGCGCGGCCATAGACCCGGAGGTCGTCCTGGTTGCGACCGACCGCGCCGACGACGTTGCGGAAGTCCTTGAGGGTCGTGCCGCCGTTGTCGATGCCGCGGCGGAGGACCTGCTGGAGCGCCTCGGCGAGGCGCTCCCAGGCGCTCGGCCGCAGCCGCGACGCCTCAACAAGCGGGTGGAGGCCGGCCTCGAAGAGCGCCTCCAGGGCGTAGATGTTGCCGATCCCAGCGACCGCGTGCTGGTCGAGGAGGGCGTCGCGGATCGCCCGCTTGCTCGCGCCGACGCGGGCCGCCAGGAGTTCTCCCGAAAACCCGGGATCGAGCGGCTCAGGGCCGAGGTTGGCGATCGGCGGGCGGGCGTAGAGCTCATCCAGGGGCGCGACCTCGAAGCCGCCGAAGCGCCGCGGATCGACGAAGCGCAGCTCACGGCCGTCGGCGAAGGTGAGGATCAGGTGGGTGTGCGGCACGCGGGGCTTGTCCGCCGCCGCGACGCCGCAGCGCCCGCTCATCCCGAGATGAAGCAGGAGCCCGAGGCGCTCGCCGTCGCCGCTCCCCTCGCCTCGCTCACCGTGGAAGGACCAGATGATGTACTTGCCGCGGCGATCGAGCGCCCCCGGCCGCGCGCCGACGAGGGCCCGCGGCGAGCTGCTGTAGCGCAGGCGCTTGCGGCTGCGATAGATCGACTCGACAGGCGCGCGCAGGTCGGCCTCGACGAGGCCGCGACGGACCGACTCGACCTCAGGGAGCTCCGGCACCCTCGCCTCCGCCGCCCGTCGCGTCCGTCGCGTCCGTCACCTCGTGGCCTCCCTGGCCGACGCGCCCCCTGGCCTCCTCCTCGCGCGCGCGCTGGAGCGCCGCGAAGTCCTCGGGGCGCAGGCGCTCGGGCCGGACCCGCGGATCGATCCCGGCGCGCTCGCACCAGCGGACGACCTCATCGCGGCCCGCGATCCCCCCAAGAGCGTTGGCGAGCACCTTGCGCCGGCGCTGGAAGGCGGCCTGGACGAGGCGCCGCAGCCCCTCCTCGTCCGCGACCTCGCCGCGGATCGTCGGCCGCGGATCGAGGCGGATCACCGTCGAGTCGACGCGCGGCCGCGGGACGAAGCAGGCCCGCGGCACCTGCGTGACCACCGAGATCCGCCGCGCCCGCGAGAGCATCACCGTCACCCCGCCGTAGGTCCGCGAGCCCGGCTCGGCGCAGAGGCGATCGGCGACCTCCTTCTGGACCATGACGATCCACGGCCCGGTCTGGCGGTGGACGGCGAGGAGCGCGAAGAGCAGCGGCCCGGTGATCTGGTACGGGAGGTTGCCGACGATCGTCGGCGGCGCGTCGAGCCCGGCGCCCGCGCCCGCGTAGTCGAAGCGGACCGCGTCGGCCTCGTGGAGGGAGAAATTCGGGTTGTCGCCGAGCTCCGCGCGGAGCACTCGGCACAGGTCGCGGTCGCGCTCGATCGCCCAGACCTCCGCGCCCGTCTCGAGGAGGGGCCCCGTCAGGCTGCCGAGCCCCGCGCCGATCTCGACGACCCGCGTCCCCGGTCCGGCGCCGCTCGCAGCGGCGATCGCCCGATGGATCGACGGCTCGTGGAGGAAGTTCTGCCCCCAGCTGTGGCGGGCGGCGAGGCCGTAGCGACGGAGGAGCTCGGGCGCGGGGGCGATCATCGGGGCACCAACCTCATCGTCGGGTCGTCGAGGGCGACGCTCGCGCGGACGTCGACCTCCGGGGATGCGTCGGCGGCGAGCCTCGCGGCGGCCGCAGCGGCGATCATCGCCGCGTTGTCACCGCAGTAGCGCAGCGGCGGGGACACCACGGCGAAGCCCTCGGCCTCGCCGGCGGCCGCCATCGCAGCTCGCAAGGCGCGGTTCGCCGACACGCCGCCGACGACGTGGATCCGATCGCGTCCGACCTTCGTCCGCGCGCGCCTCGCCTTGGTCACCAGGACCTCGACAACCGCCGCCTGGAAGGAGGCGCAGAGATCGGCGAGCTCGGCACGCGACCGCGGCTGGCCGTTCTCCTCGATGTGGACGAGCACCGCCGTCTTCAGCCCCGAGAACGAGAACTCGAGGTTGTCGCGGCGCTGGAGCATCGCCCGCGGGAAGGCGATCGCCTCGGGGTCCCCCTCTGCCGCGAGGCGGTCGATCACCGGCCCGCCTGGATAGCCGAGCCCGAGCAGCTTGGAGACCTTGTCGTAGGCCTCGCCGACCGCGTCGTCGCGCGTCGCCCCGAGGATCCGGTAGTCGCCGAGGCCGCCGACGTCGACGAGCTCGCTGTGTCCGCCCGACACCAGGAGCGCGAGGTGTGGAACGAAGGGCGTCGCCGGACGCTCCGCGTCGCCGAGGAACGCCGAGAAGATGTGCCCCTCCATGTGGTGGACGCCGAAGAGCGGCAGGCCGGTCGCCGCCGCCAGGCCGCGCGCGACCTGGACGCCGACGAGGAGCGCCCCGACGAGGCCGGGACCGTCGGTGACGGCGAGGGCGTCGAGCGCGTCGAAGCCGCGCAGCCCCGCCTCGTCGAGCGCCCGCTCGATCACCGGGATCACCGCGCTGAGATGATGGCGACTCGCCAGCTCCGGGACGATCCCGCCGAATTCCGCGTGCACGGCGATCTGCGAGGCGACCACGCTCGAGCGCACCTCGAGCCCCTCGACGACGGCGCAGGCGGTCTCGTCGCAGGACGACTCGAGCGCGAGCACCCGCCGGGGGCGTCCGCGATCCTCATGCGGGGCTGCAGCTGCGTTCGTCACGGCGCGCTCGGCCGCGGGCGGGTCGCTGCGGCGAGGGGTGGCGTAGCGCGCATCGCCGGGGAGTTCAAGCCGTCAGCGCGCGGAGCGGGCGGGTCCGTCGAAGGTCCGAACCCTGCATTGCCGACCGCGGAGCCTAGGGCGCCTCGTCCTCATCGATGACCTCAGCCGGCGGCTCGATCCCGAGGAGCGCCTCGACCTCCTCGGGGTAGTAGACCCACGCTACGACCCCGCCGGCGGCGACCAAAAGAAGAAGCAGCAGGATCCAGCGCCCGGTCCGTGAGCCGCGGATAGCCGCGAGCTCGTCGGCGTCAAAGGGGTCGTCGCGACGCGCCGGCCTAGCGAACGCCGGTGGCAGCCCCTGCTCGACCGCGGCCTGCTGTGACGCCGCACCGAACGGGTACCCACCGCCTGCGGCCGGGCGCGGCGGCGGCGGGCCGAAGGGGTAGCTCGCCGACGTCGCCGCGCGAGGCGCTCCGGGGTTCAGCGGATAGCTCGCCGAAGAACCGGCGCTCAGCGGGTAGCTCGCCGACGTCGACGCGCTCGGTGCCCCCCCGCTCAGCGGATAGCTCGCCGACGCCGACGCCTGCGGCGAGCCCCCGAGCGGGTAGCTCGCTGACGCCGACGCCTGCGGACCCACCCCGTCCAAGGACCGCGGGAGACCGAGGCGAGCCCCCGAAGCGGAGGGCCGCCCGTCCGCGAAGGCGCTGAGGCGGGAGAAGTCGCCGCTGCTCTCGGGCACCAGACGGAGATAGGCCGCGGACGCGCCGCCTCCTCCGTCCTCGTTCGCAGCTCGGCTCACCTGTGTGAGGCGCGCGACGTTGGTCACGACCTCAGCCTCGACGCCCGGCTGGAGCACCACCGACGGCCGCTCGAGCGCGACGCTCATCGCCTCCTGACGAGCAGCGGGTCCGACCGCGATCCCCTCGCTCTCGGGCCCGATCTCCCCCGTCGAGATCGCCCGCGTGAGACCACGCGGCGGCAGCACCAGACCCTCGATCGCCGGGACCTTCACCGGCCCGCGTGAATGCCTGCGCGCGCGCAGGAGCGGGAGGACCTTCGCGGCGTTGGAGCGGTCGTCGTCGGGCTCCTCGGAGGTGCCCGGCGCGTCCTCGTCGACCTCGCCGACGTCCTTGTCCTCGAACGAGGCCGCGAGCTCCTGACGCCAGGACGCCTCGCTCGACGCACCAGGCGCGGCCTCGGACGCGCCTTCGATCTCCTTCGAGGGTGCTCCTCCCGGCACTCCCGCTTGTTCCGCTTCGGCCACGTCGACGGCGACCGCGTCCGTCCGCGGCGTCTCGGCGCTCTCGCCTCCTTCGCCTGCGTCCGCCCTGGCGACGTCGCCGACGTCCGTCGGCACCTCGATATCGGTCGAGTGCTCCTTCGCTACCTCCCCGACGATCGCCAAGCGCTCGCCCGCGGCGAGTTCAACGACGTCGTCGGCTAAAACCGCGTTCTTCGCCGCCTCCGGCCCCGGATCAGACGGTCGCCCCTCAGCCGACGCCCCGCTGGCCACCTGCGCGAAGACCCGCCGCAGCCCGCTCGTCAGCTCCGCCTCATCCGGCTCCGTATCTCTCTTCGGCGCTCGCTCGACGGGCGCCGGCGTCACCCAGCGTCCTGCGCCGAGGCTCAAGCTCAAGCCCTGCTCTTTCGTGAGCTGCTCCCCACCCGAGATCGCCTCGCTGATCGCCTGACCGATCGACGACGCGTCGCCGTCCGCGCTCCGCTCGGGCGGCCGGAAGACGTAGCGCTCGGACTTCCCGACGACCCGACTGAGACGGACAAGCCCGCCGGCGCCGTCCGCTTCGCCGCCCGCCCCCTCGTCCTCAGGGTGCTCTTCGGGGATCCCCGAGACCAGCGGCGCCTCCTCCTCGACCCCGGCGGAGGCGTCGAGGCCGGGAAAGGGCTCCGGCAGCGCCGGCAGCTCTGGCAGCGCCGAGTCGTCCCCGCTGACACCCAACCCCGCGCCGCCCCAGCGCGAGACGCTCTCCCGCCGCTCGATGAGGATCCCCTCGACCTTCAGGTTGCGCAGGGCCTCGAGCGCCAAGAGGAGATCGAGGCCGCTCTCCTCGACGATGCTTCGGATCGTCTTGCCCCCATCGCAGCTCCGGATCAGCGCGAGCTGCTCGGCCGAGAGGGCCGCCCGCTTGCGCCCGAAGAGCTCGTGGTCGACCCAGAGGTGGGTGTCGAGCGGCGGCATCTCCTCGCACAGCCGCATCCACTCGTCGAGCTGGCGCAGGCACTCGCTGAGAAGGCGCTCGCTCGACCCCGAGATCACCTCCGTGTGGAAGATCGGCCCGATGCTGAGCTCAAAGGCGCCGGACTCCGCCATCAGCAGGCGCAGCACCGCCTCCTCGCCCTCGAAGCGGCCGAAGACCGCGTCGATGACCCGCCCCTCCTTGAACCACAGGGTCACGGGACCCGCCGGCGTCTCGACCCCCAAGGTCCCGCTCTCGCCGAGGCGCTCGACCAGGCGGAGGAGATCGATCGGCGTCATGTCGACGAGCTCGCCGCGGAGCTGGCGCGGGCCCTCGCCGGCGATCACCGCGTCGACCCGCCTTCGCAGGAGCGCGTGGCGCAGGCAGGCGCAGAGCGACGCTATCGTCACCCCGTCGCCGACGACGTCGTCGGCGAGGGCGAGCGCCTCGTTGCCCCCGGGGTCGGCGAGCATCACCAGGACGATCGACGTCCACTCCTCGGCCCCGCGGATCAGCTCGGCGAAGGCCTTGCTCGACATCCCGTCGGTGAAGCGGTTGGCGCTGACGATCGCGATCGGGAGCGCGTGATCGAGGAACCACAGCGCCTGCTCCGGCGACCCCGCCACGGTCACGCGGAACCCCGCGCGCCGCATGCCGACCTCTAGGGCCCGCCTCCGGCGGGGATCCTCGTCGACCAGAAGCAAACTCGACTCCGCCATGCTCCCCCGGTCAGCCGCCTCGGTACCGCCCCGAAGCGCGCCCCTTTGATGAGTCCGTGCCCATGCAGACACCTTCGTCATCTCTGACGAGTCTCGGGCAGCCGCGCTGCGTTCCTCTAGCCACACACCGACGCACAGTCGAATCGAACTCTAGCAACCGCGAATCCAGGCGAGCAACCGAGCCAAACGCCTATCTAGGCGCATCTCCGCCCCTCCAGGCGGTCCCTTGGGACGCCGCCCACCACGGCTGGTACGCTCTCGCCCGTGCCCGACCGCGGCGCTGAAGCAGGCGGAGCCCAGACCCGCGGTTGGAGACGGCGTGCCCGTGCGGCGCCCGTCACCAGCGGCATCATCATTCTTTGCGCGCTCGCCTTCGCCGCCACCCTCGCGTACACCGCGGCGATCGCGGAGGACCCCCTCTTTGCCCTCATCCGCTCGCTCTGGAGCATCGACAGCGACGCCGGTCTCGTCCAGCTCGGCGCCCTCGAGCTGACATCCGTCTGGCTCAAAGGACAGTGGTGGCGACTCGACACCGCGGCGCTCCTCCACGGCTCCTGGCTCCACCTCGTCCTGAACCTCAGCGCGCTCTGGTCGATCGGCGAGTGGCTCGAGCCAGCTATGGGCTCGCTGCGGACCGCGCTCCTCTTCCTGGTCTCGGCGCTCGGCGGCTCGCTCGCCTCCCTCGTCTGGTGCGAGGCGCCCGTCGTCGTCGGCGCCTCGGGGGGGATCCTCGGCCTCGCCGGCGCCCTCTGGATCGCCCGTGTCCGCGGACCCCAGAGTGTCCGCGACCGCCTCGACGACATCTCCGCCAACGCCCTCGCGGTGATGATCGGCCTCTGTCTCGGCCTCGGCCTCGTCGTCCCGGTCATCGCCCAAGCGGGCCATGTGGGCGGCCTCGTCGCGGGCTCACTCCTCGCCGCACACATCCTCATTCGAGGACCCATGCGGCTACTCGCGCTTCCGCTCCTCACCGCTCTCCTGGCTCTAGGCTTCTATCGCGGCGCTGAGCCAGTTGACCGGGCCAACTATCATCTCTTCCTCGGCTACGCGTACCTCGACCAGGACGATCCTACGGATGCTCTCGCGGCCTTCGAGTCGGCGCTCCGCATCACCCCGGGTGCACCCGAGACAGCCAACGCCGTGGCGTATCACCTAGCGCTCGCCGGACAGGCCCTCGATCGTGCGGACGCGCTCATCGATCAGGCGCTTGAGGCCGAACCTGAGAACCCCGACTTCCTCGACACCAAGGGCTGGATCGCCTGCAGACGCGGCGACACAGAGACCGGGATGCGTTGGCTCAAGCGAGCCGTCGACGTCACAACCCGGGACATCCCCGAGATCGAGGAGCACCTGGCGACATGCGAGGGTGC
>JAGQIT010000415.1 GCA_020431135.1 Myxococcales bacterium
CCCGACGAGGTCGTCGTCGACTCCTTCTTCTTCTTGCTCTTCGCCTTCTCCTTCGCCTCCGACGCCATGTGGGCGACGTAGAGATCGACGTTCTCGAGCGCGCTGTCGCCTCGGCGGTTCTTCTGGAGGTGGAGCCAGTGCTCCTTCACCGGCCGCTTGTCCTCGATCTCCTTCGACGGCGAGGCGCTGAGTTCGTCGAGGATCTTCACCCCGAGGAGGACCTGCTCCCGGCTCATTGTCACGGTAGGGGCCGGTGTGTCCTCCTCGACCGTGGAGCGGCGACGCATTCGACGGAGCTTCGGCGGCACAGCACCCTGACGCTAGCACGCGGGAGCCGAGGCATCCTCCTGAACGTACGTGTCTTTTCGAGCAGGTAGGAGGCGGCTCGCGGGCCGGGCGCAGCGGCGCGCGGCTCAGCGCCCGTTGCTCGAGTCGCCGACGGCCTTGCGGACCAGCGGCAGGACCTTCTCTTCGTAGGTCAGCACCGCCTCGACGATCGACGCGTAGGCCTCCATCGTCAGGGCCTGGGCCGCGTCGCAGAGCTGCTCCTGGCGGAACGACTCGTCGTGGAGGGTCTCGGTGATCGTCCCGTCGACCATGTGCGCGACCGAGGCCATCAGGTTCTCGGCGACGATCCTGAAGTCGCCGGCGACGTGGCTCGGGTCGAAGATCACCGGCAGGATCGTCTGCTTGCGCGCGAAGGTGATCGCGTTGAGGTCGGGCTGGTTGCGGCAGTAGCCGCCCTTCGTGAACAGGGTCTTCATGCCGCGCTCACACAGGACGATGTTGAGGTTGCCCTGGTTGGCGACGTACTCGGCGGCGTAGAACCACTCCTCGACCTCGTTGCCGAAGCCGCGCTTGAGGATCACCGGCTTGCCGAAGCGCCCGACCGACTCGAGGAGGTCGAAGTTCTGCGAGTTGCGGGTGCCGATCTGCAGCATGTCGGCGTGGGTGCCGATCTCCTCGACGCGGTTGAGGTCCATGATCTCGGTGGCGTAGGGGATCCCGCTCTCCTCGCGCGCCGCGTCGAGCATCGCGATGCCCTTCATGCCGAGGCCGCGCCAGCTGTTCGGCCGCGTCCGCGGCTTGAAGGCGCCGCCGCGGAGGATCATCCGGTCGAGAACGCCGAAGCGCTCGCCGACGTCGCGGGCCATGCGGGCGATCGCCAGGGTCTGCTCGAGGGTCTGCGGCGAGTCCGGACCGACGATGAACATGTGCTTGCCGGAGCCGATCCGGCGGATCTTGCCGTCGAGGCCCGGGACCTCGACGATCCGGCGATCGCGGCGCTGGGCGACGCCGTCCTTGCCGCGGATCGTCCGCGCGATGTTGGCGTAGCCGGAGGCCGCGTGGAAGAACGCGCGGACCCCCGGGAGCGAGCGGACGTAGTCCTCGCGGGCGCTGAAGCCCCGGGTGTCGCCGATCACGTGGATCGTGTCGAAGACCCCGGTCCCCTCGGTGATCTCGATCTGGTTGCCGAAGCGGGCCGCGAGGTCGCGGATCTGCTTCAACGTCTGGTTCCTACCCCGTTCGATCTCGATAAGCATCGGCGACTGCGATCACGATCGGCGATCGCCCCGGCATATACAAGGTCCCCAGCGGCATAGGCCGCGCGCGGAGCTGCGCGAGCCGGCGAGGACCTGCCCCGAGGGGAAGCTCGCCTGCGGACGGCGACAGCGGAACACGATGTGCTCCGCCGGCGCACGACCGGCGATCGGAGGCTGTCCGAACTCGCACGAGACGCGAGTCAGCCTCATCAGCCGGCGCTGCGGCGCGTGGTCCCGCGCCGCGCCCGTCAGACCGAGCCCGTCCGCACGGAGAGGGCCGACGCAGGCCGCTAGCCGGCGCTGTCCAGGCTGGCGAGCGCCGATCGGATCCGCGACAGCCCGTCCTCGAGCGCCTCGTCGCTCGTCGCGTAGCTGATCCGCAGGTGGCCGGGCGCGCCGAAGGGCGAGCCCGGGACCGTGGCGACGAGCGCCGTCTCGAGGAGCCAGGTCGCCAGGGCGACGTCGTCGGCGTGCGCCCGCCCCTCGCCGATGAAGCGGCTGACGTCGGCGAAGACGTAGAAGGCGCCCTCCGGCGGGTGGACGCGGACGCCGGGGATCGTCGCCAGCCCGCTGAGGATGAGGTCGCGACGGCGAGCGAAGGCCAGGCGCATCGACTCGACCGCGCCCACGCACGCAGGATCGCGCAGCGCCGCGAGGGCCGCCTGCTGCGAGGGGGTCGCGGCCCCCGACGTCATCTGCCCCTGGATCCGCGAGGCCGCGGCGACGATCGCCGGCGGCGCGACCAGGAAGCCGATCCGATAGCCGGTCATCGCGTGGCTCTTCGACACGCCGTCGACGAGGATGATCTGCTCGGTCCGCCCGGCGAGCGCCCGGAAGGCGCTGGCGTGGGAGAAGTCGCCGTAGACGAGCTTGCGGTAGATGTCGTCGCAGATCAGCCACGCCTGCGGCGCCTCGGCCTCGATGACGTCGTAGAGCGCCTGGAGATCGGCCTCGCTGTAGCCTGCGCCGGTCGGATTCGACGGGCTGTTGATCACGACGTAGCGCGTCTTCGGACCGAGGGCGGCGGCGAGGGCCTCGGGCCGCACGCGCCAGCCGTCGTCGAGCGTCGCCTCGACCACCCGCGGGGTGCCGTCGCCGAGGCGGACCATCTCCGGGTACGAGACCCAGTAGGGCGCGAGGATCACGACCTCGTCGCCGGGCTCGAGGGTGACGAGGAAGAGGTTGGCGAGGCTGTGCTTGGCCCCGCAGTTGACCATGACGTTGGCGCGGGTGAACGCGTGGCCGTGGTACTCGGAGAGCTCGGCCGCGGCCGCGTCGCGGAGCGCCGGCAGGCCGGCGACGGGGGCGTAGTGGATCGGCGAGCGGTCGACGAGCTCGCGGACGGCCGCGGCGATCGGCGCCGGCGGCTGGAAGTCGGGCTCGCCTGCGGAGAAGTTGAGGACTTCCTTGCCCGCGGCCCGGAGCTCCCCGGCCCGGGCCGAGACCGCGAGCGTCGCCGACGGCAGGATCGCCTCGGCGCGCCGGTTGGGTTTCAGCTCAGAGGTCAGACGGGTGATCATCGGCTGGTTGTAACGCGTGCGGCGCGGGCCCGCGGAGAAATTCCACCGCGGTCTGGCCGTACGTCCGCGTCGCGTCGACGCGAAGCCCCGCGGGGAGATCGAGCGGCGCCGCGTGCCCGCGGATCCGCGCGCGCTCGACGATGACATCGGCGTCCGCCGCCAACCATCCGCGCGACACGAGCGCGCCGAGCACCTCGGCGACAAGCGCGACCTCGACGTAGGGAGGATCGACGAAGACGAGGTTGAAGGGCGGCCGCTCGCCCGGTCCGCGCCCGAGGATCGACGTTGCGTCGCCGCGGAGCAGCTCGATCGCCCCCGTCACGCCGAAGTCCGCGGCCTGGGCCTCGAGGTGGCGGATCACGCGGGCGTCGCGATCGATCGCGACGACGCGCGAGGCCCCGCGCGACAGGGCCTCGAAGGCGAGCGCGCCGCTGCCGGCGAAGACGTCGAGAACGCGGGCGCCCGCGACGTCGGCGAAGAGGCGCGAGAAGATCGCCTCGCGCACCCGTGAGCCGGTCGGGCGGACCTCGACCCCGGCGGGCAGCGCCCGCAGCTTCCGCCCGCGCAGGCGCCCGGCGACGATCCGTTGCATCGCCCGGATATAGCGGGAGTTCGCCGCGTCGTCACCCGCCCCGACCCGAGAACGCCGAGACCCCGAGCGCAGGCTCGGGGTCTCGATGGGCATCGCGCGGGAGGGGCTAGGCGCAGCGGCAGGCAACGGGCTGCGGCGCGGCGACGAGGGCCGGCAGGGCGCGGGCGATCCGGGCCTGGAACTCGCGGTCCTCGCGGTCGAGGCGGGCCCACGCGTCGCGGAGGCGGCGACGGTGGCGGATCCAGGCGTAGGCGACGAGCGGCATGATCAGGAAGAAGGGCAGCTCGCCCGAGCCGACCATCGGGAACCAGGAGAAGCGCCCGCGCAGGCCGGTGCGCCACTCGCCCTCGAGCTCGCCGAGGGTGACGCCGTAGGCCCGGAGCACCGCGGCGTCGAAGCTGTAGCCGAGGCTGAGCTCGGTGAAGAGCTGGCGGAGGTCACGGCCGTCGGCGTCGCGGTAGCGCAGGTGGTTGACGAGATCGCGGGCCGCCGCGTAGGCGACGGTGACCTCCTGCGGATCGCCGCGGAAGCTCGCCTCGAGCTCGTCGATCGGCGGGACGCCGACGCCGAAGATCGCCGCCGCGAGGGTCTGGACGCGGAGGAGGTCGACGCGATCGGCGTAGCTCTCGGCGACGCCCTCGTGGAACCACCGCGGGAGCGGCACGCCCTCGGTCGCCCGGTAGAGGGCGACGTGGGCCATCTCGTGGCGCATGAGGTTGTCGAGGTCGCTGAGGCTGCCGTCCGGCGCGTGGCGGGCGATGACGATCTCGCCGGTCGGCGGGTGGGCGACGCCAGCGGCCCAGCGCGGCATCCCGGTGGCCTCGGCGATCCGCCCGGAGTGGTTGACGTAGGTGACGTCAAGGCGGTCGTCGAGATCGCCGGCCATCGACCGCTCGATCTCTGACCACCACTCGGGGATCATCGCCGCGAGCTCGAGCGCCTCGTCGCGGAGGTTCGGATCGTAGTGGAGGACGACCCGACCGACGACGACCTCGGAGGTCGCCGACGAGACTTGCCAGCCGACAGGCCGCCCAGCCTCGGCGTGCGCTTGGCCGAAGGGGATGAGCAGGGCCATGACGACGGCGAGGACAAACCAGTGCACGCGCCGCAACAGAGCCCTGCCAAGAGTCATGGCCCAACTGTGAGCACGACCGTCGAGGGGCGCAAGGTGCTCGCCAAGATCAGCCCGAGGGCGACGCCGAGGACGGCGATCGCCCCGCCTGCGATGAGAACACGCCGCGTCCTCCGTGACATCAGCGGCGGGCGCCGCTCCTGGGCGCCGGCGCGGAGGAGCGCGTCGTGCTCCTCCCAGAGCGCGCCGACGAGGCCGGGCTCGGCGGCCGCGTCGGCGGCCCGGGTCGCCAGCGGGCTGTCGAGGGCGCAGTCGAAGGCGACGACGACCGGGTCCGCGCGCTCAGGGACATAGTCAATGAAGATGACGAGGTCGTCGCGGCGCTCGCGGCAGACCCCGCGGAGGGTCTCCGCGCCCGCGCGCAGGCGGCGGACCTCCGCACGTGGCCAGGTCGAGGCGGCGCTCGCCCGCTCGAGGGCGTCGACGAGCGCCCGCTCGTCCTTGCTGCCCGGCGCGTTCGGTCCGAGGCCGACGGCGACCCGCAGCGGGACCTCGCGGGGATCCATCCGCGGCGCCGGTACAGGCCGGGCGTCGATCTCCCCTGCCCCCTCGCCGCTGGGATCGCCGACGTCGCTCGCCGTGTCCGCGCCCTCGTCCGCGCCGCCGTTGTCCGCGTCAGACGTCGCCGTCGCCGGCGTATCCTGGGCCGCTGGCGGCTCGATCGCCAAGGGCACGTCGGCGGCGCGGCCCTGCGGCGCAGCCGAGGCCGCGCCCGCGGTCATCGGCGCCGCCGCGATCGCCAGCGCGACCACGCTCGCGACGAACCCGCGTCGAACAGCATGACCTTTCGGACATGTCTGATGAGCGTCGCGGGCGACGCCCTCGCCTGTCGCCTGACAGGAGCTCTCTCCTCGGGTCACGCCGTCCATGGCTCGCCCGTCCTAGCGCCGACTCACGGCTCCATCGCCCCCCGCGCCGGTCGCCGGCGCTCGTGGAACCACACGCGGTAGCGCTCCATCTTCGCCCGCTGCTCGCTCGGCGCCCGCCGCTTGCAGGTCGCGGCCTCGGGCGAGCCCGCCGGCGCGCCCCAGCGGATCTCGGGGCAGTCGTTCGGGTTGTAGGCCACCTCGAGGGCGTCGGCGCGGCCCAGGAGCTCGTCGAGGCCGAGCTCCTTGGTCTTGCCGTCGCTGCGCGTGTAGGCGAAGCGGTGCTTCGGATCGGCGATCTGCTCGGCCTTCGCCGCCTCGATCCGCTTGATCACCTTGGCGAGGCGCGCCTCCTGATCGGCCCCGGCGGCGACGCCGAAGACCGCGGGCTGCCGCCGCACCTTGTCGGCGAAGCCGTTGACCACGTCGATCGCCACGAGCAGGCGGAGGTCGCGGGCGGGCGTCGAGAACGACTCCCAGGCGCCGGTGGTCTCGAAGATCTGATAGCCGTCGGGCATCGAGATCGTCCCGCCGCCGCCGGCGAAGTGGCGCTCGCCGTTGTCGACCGAGGTCACGCGGACCTTCGCCGCCTCAGAGAGCGCCGCGATCGCCTCCGCCTGGGCGACGAGCGGATCGCGGACGCCCGGGGTGATCAGCGCCTCCATCGTGTCGTAGAAGGCGACGCCGTCGAGCTCGGCCTGCGACGTCGAGAAGTCGCCATAGCCCGGCGCGCCGGCGATCTCCTGATCGCTGAGCTGGACCAGGACCTCGCGGCCCTCGACCTCGCGGCGGACCACCGGGCGGAAGCTCTTGAAGCCGGAGCCGCCGAGATCGGGATCCGGGTTCCACAGGAAGTTGCCCTCCCAGAAGCGCTTGCGGGTGATCGACCCGTCGGGCTGGCCGTCGATCGCGTAGAGGATCCCGGGCTGGTCGCCCTCGGGATCGACGAGCTCGACGACGACGAGGATGTGGCCGTAGGGATCGGCGTAGACCGTCCCCGGGCGGAGGCCGCGGCGATCGAGGCGGACCGGGTAGAGATCGGACTCGTCGTCGCCATGGGCGACGCGGCCGTTGCCGGTGTGCACGCCCCAGGCGAGCGTCTTGCGGAAGAAGTGCTGGACGGCGCCGAGCTCCCCCGGCTGCTTGCCGCTCCCCGACTCGGCCGTCTCGTTGTCTATCGACGGCCCGCAGCGCGGCGCCTTGCCGGGGCTGCCGCGCGAGCACTTGCGGAACGCGAAGGGGAGCTGGCGCTTCCACGCGTAATAGGCGCGGAGGAAGTAGGGCGCGTCGGCGCAGTCCGGGCGCAGCTTGAGGCCCGTCGGCGACTTCGGATCGGCGTCCTCGCCCCAGCCGAGCGCGTCGTGGAGGAGGTTGCGCTCGGCCTGGCCGGTGACCTCGTGGAGCGCCCGGTAGGCGAGCTCCTCGCCGCGCTCGGCGTGGAAGAGCTCGCGCACCCAAGCGCTGAAGAGCGCCTCCTCGGCGCCGTCCCAGCGCCGCTTGATCGGCCAGACGTCGCCGCCCGCGGGGCGCGGCGCCTTGGCCCGCGAGCTGCGGACGCGGATCGTCGCGCAGGCCATGCCCTCGCCGCGGCGGCCGACGATCACCGTCAGCGCCCCCGGCGTGGCCGGCGTCAGACCGCCGATGACCGCGGCCGGGACCCCCGGGCGGTGGGTGATCGTCGCCTCGACCGGCGCCCCGCCCTCCTCGATCCGCATCGCCAGCGGCGCCTCGTCAGCGAGGGTCGCCGCGAGGATCCGGACGGGCTCGCCGGCGACGGGCTCGGCCGGCGAGGTGAGGATCCCGAGCGCGGGATCGCCCGCGCCCTTGGTCGGGCAGGCCCCGGCGTCGGCGGGGCTCGGGAGGACCACCGGCGCCCGCTCGACCTTGGCGAGCTCATCGCCCGCCGCCGTCGAGTCGCCCGCGTCGCCGTCGTCCGCGTCGCCCTCGACCGGGGTCTCCGCGGCGGGCGTCGGGCTCGGGCTCGCGGCGGCCGGCGTCGGCTCGCTCACGCCTCGCGGGCCGCAGGCCGCGACGATGAAGGCGCAGGCGAGCGCGCCGATGGACTCACGCAGCACGCCTCTGACATAGCGATGTTTCGTCACGGACGCCAACCCTCGTTCCTCTCCGCGGGCACGCTTGACCCCGCCAAGCCGCGCCGCGCCCATGCTAACCTCCCCCGCCGATGCGGGTGCTGATCGCTGACAAGTTCTCCCCCCAGGGCCTCGCCACCCTCCAGGGTATGGTCGACGAGGTCATCTTCCGCCCGGACCTGAAGTCCGAGGAGCTGCCGGCCGCGCTGTCTGAGGCCGGCGCGAGCGTCCTCGTCGTCCGCTCGACGAAGGTCACGGGCGAGGCGATGACGGCGACCGACACCCTCTCGCTGGTCATCCGCGCCGGCGCCGGGGTCAACACCATCGATCTCAAGGCCGCGAGCAAGCGCGGGATCTTCGTCGCCAACTGCCCGGGCAAGAACGCGATCGCCGTCGCCGAGCTGACCATGGGCCTCCTCCTCGCCCTCGATCGCCGGATCGTCGACGCCACCGCCGATCTACGCGCGGGCCAGTGGAACAAGTCCAAGTACGGAAAAGCCCGCGGGATCAAGGGCCAGACGCTCGGCCTCGTCGGCTTCGGCATGATCGCCCGCGAGGTCGCCGTCCGCGCCCGCGCCTTCGGCCTCAAGCTCCAGGCCTACTCGCGCGCGCCGATCGACGCCGAGACCGCGGAGGCCTTCGCCGTCGCCCCCGTCGCCAGCCTCAGCGAGCTCCTGCGGACGAGCGACGTCGTCAGCGTCCACGTCCCCTACGGCCCGACCACCCACCACCTCATCGGCCGCGACGAGCTCGCGCTGATGCGCAAGGGCTCGATCCTCCTGCACACCGCCCGCGGCGGCGTCGTCGACGACGCGGCGCTCGCCGAGGCCGTCGCCAGCGGCCGCGTCCGCGCCGGCACCGACGTCTTCGAGGGCGAGCCCGCCGGCGGCACGGCGGAGTTCGACAACCCGCTCGCGAAGCTCGACGGCGTCTACGCGACCCCGCACATCGGCGCCTCGAGCGATCAGGCCGCGGCGGCGATCTCCGACGAGGTCCTGCGGATCATCCACGACTACTTCGCCAAGGGGCTCGTCCACAACGTCGTCAACATCGTCAGCGACCGCGTCGCCCGCTTCCGCCTGATCGTCCGCCACGTCGATCAGGTCGGCGTCCTCGCCGGGATCCTCAGCGCCCTGCGCGGCGAGAAGCTCAACGTCCAGGAGATGCAGAACATCATCTTCGCCCGCGGCGAGGCGGCCTGCGCGACGATCACCCTCGAGCACCGCCCGAGCGACCTCCTCCTCGACAAGCTCCGGCAAAAAGAGACGATCCTGGCGATCGAGCTGCGGGCGACCGGCGCGTCGGCCTGAGCCGACGGGCGGCGCTCGTGCGCCTGCGGCCGGGGCTGCTATGAGAGAGGGCGATGCCCGCGATCGTTCTCCTCGCCCACGGCAGCCCGGACCCCGCGTGGATCCGGCCCATCGAGCGCACCGCCGCGCGCCTGCGTGAGCTCGCGCCCGAGCGCCGCGTCGCCGTCGCGACGCTCGACGAGGGGAGCTTCGCCACCGCGGTTCTCGACCTCCTCGCGGCCGGCGAGCGCGACGTCCGGGTCGTCGCCTACTTCATGTCGCCCGGCGGTCGCCACCTCCGCCGCGACATCCCGGCGCTCGTCGCCGTCGCCCAAGAGACCCACCCCGAGGCGACCATCACCCTGATCCCCGGCGCCCTCGGGGTCGCCGACGAGGTCCTCGACGCCCTCGCCCGCGCCGCCCTCCGCCTCGGCGGCGGCGACCTGCCTGAAGAGTCAGCCTAGCGAGCTGCCGGAGGCCGCGGCTAGAACGAGCGCCCGAGCGCCGCGCGGAAGGTGTCGACGCCGAGCTCCTTGTCGAAGCCGTGGGCGTAGGTCAGGAAGAGGTTGATCGCCTGGAGGTAGCCGATCTTGAAGGAGAAGATCATCGACGCGCCGGCGCCGATCTTGATCGCGTCCTTCGTCAGCGCCCCGCTCCAGGCGCCGCCGATGTCTGAGAACGGCTGGAAGACGAGGCGGCGGAAGAAGAGCGGCACGGTCCCGAGGCCGCGCTCGACGTCGACGAGCGGCACCCGGTACGAGAGGTTGAGGATCCCGAAGTACTGCCCGGAGACCGCCGACGGCGCGTAGCCCTGCAGCGCCCCGAGCTCGAAGTTCGACGACAGGGCGATGAGCGAGCGCAGGAGGTCGCCCTGCTGGCCGAAGCCGCCGAGGAAGAACGCCCCGCGCCGGCCGAAGCCGCCCGCCGACGCCCCGGCGCCGAGGCGCATCGCCAGGACGTGACGCCCGCGCCACGGCATCTTCACGTACTCGGTGTACGCCGCCGTCACCTGGACGTCGCCGTAGTCGCCGCCGAGGTGCGGATCGATCAGCACCACCCGCATCGACGCCCGCCGCCCGGTCTGATCGCCGTAGCCGTGACGGACGCTGCGGATGTTGTTGTAGGAGAACTCGAGCTCGAGCTGGCCGACGTCGCCGACGAGCGGGTAGGTCGACGCCGGCGCGTTCGGATCGATCGGCTCGGCGTCGCGATCGAGGTTCGTGTAGCGGGTGAACGCGTAGGCCAGGCTGGCGTCGGCGCTGTGGATCGGGTGGCGGAGCACCGGCACGCCGATCGCCGCGCTGCCGCGGGTGATCCGCTCGCGGTAGGTCGTCTCGAGGTAGGCCCCGTCGTCGCCCGCCGCGTGGTCGTAGTTGAAGCGGTTGAAGCCGTTGCGCAGGGCGAAGCCGCGGTCGAAGCCGACGGCGAAGCTCGGGACGAGCTGACGGTAGCGGTAGCTGACGCCGCCGGTCGGCTCGTTGTAGTCGAAGAAGTAGCCGGCGTCGGCCGCCAGCGTGTGGATCCCGGCGACGTCGGTGACGCCGACGTTGCCGCCGAGGAAGGGGCCGATGCCGGTGCTCGCGTAGCTGATGTTCGCCGGCAGCAGCGTCCGCGGGTACATCGTCTTGATCGCCTTGTAGCGCTCGCTCTTGAGGCCGAGGTGGCGCCCCTCCGCCATCTCCAGCGCCGGCGTCGGATCGTCGACCTGCGGCAGCGGCTCGATCACCGGCAGCGGCTCGAAGAACGCCGCCGGATCGAGGTCCATCACCCAGAGGTCGTAGCCCGTCGACGACGCGCCGATGTAGGCGAGGCGCTCGCCGTCGTGGCTCGGCACCGGCTCATAGGCGCCGCCGAGGACGTTCGTCACCTGCCAGGTCTTGGCCGCCGCGACGTCGTAGGCGTAGACGTTCATCACCTGGTCGCGGTCGCTCGAGAAGAGGACGTAGCGGCCGTCCGGCGTCCACGACGGCTCGATGTCGACGAAGCGATCGGCCGTGATCGCCTGCAGCGAGCCGTCGCGGCGGTTGTAGATGTAGATGTCGCGGAAGCCGCCCTCGCGCCAGCCGGAGAAGGCGACGCGCTCGCCGTCCGGGGCCCAGCGCGGCGAGAAGACCTGCGAGATCCGCCCCATCGGCGGGATCTCGACGACCTCGAGGCTGTCGAGATCGAGGAAGGCGAGGCGCGACTGGGCGCTGTCGTTGCGCGAGAAGACGACCGTGTGCCCGTCCGGTGAGACGTGTGGATCGCGGGTGCGCAGGCCGTAGGTGAGGCGCTCGACGTGGTTCGGGTTGGGCGCGTGCCAGCGGTAGAGGTCGTTCCACGAGTAGCGGAAGTCGTGGGTCCGCAGGAGCTCGAAGACCATGTCCTGCGAGGCGCCGACGAACGACCCCGACGCCGACTGCTGGACGTCGATGACCCGCTCGACGTCGACGTTCATGCCCTCGCGGCCGACGCCGACGCCCTCGCGCATCCGCCCGCCGCGGCTGTCGATCCGCCGGATCCCCGGGTTCGAGTTGCCGTCGTCCTCGTAGAAGTAGACGTAGCGGTCGTCCTGCGACCAGAAGGGGTGGCGGGTGAACTGCCCCGACGCCGAGTTGGCGACCGAGAAGGTGAGGCGCCGCCCCTCGCGGATCCCGCGGGCGCGGATCCGCCGGGCCTGGTCCTGGAAGCGCCGCGTCGTGTCGAGCTCGAACTCCTCCCAGAGCTGGTAGAAGTCGATGCCGATGACCTTCTTCAGCGCCCGGTTGATCCCGTAGGGGATCGTCTGGCCGCCGAAGACGTGGCTGAGCTCGCGGAGCTTGTCGCGGCCGTAGCGGCTGGCGATGTAGTGGATCAGGTGGAGGCCGTAGAGGTAGACGACCGTGCCGTGGGGGAAGAGGTTGGCGCCGCTCGACACGCGATCGATGGACAGGAAGCCCTGCTCGAGGACGTGCATGCGCAGCATGTTGTCGAACTGCGCCGAGCGCCGGCGACCCTGCGCCGTCAGGTGCGACTCCTCGTAGGTCGCCAGGCCCTCGACGATCCACCGCGGCTGGACGATGTTGGGCGTCCACACCTTGCCGAGCACGCCGAAGCCGAGGAGCGCGTTGACCAGGCGCGGGAGCCCGTGGACCGTGTCGAGGTGGACCACGTGCACGAACTCGTGGGTCATCAGGATGTTGATCCAGTCGTCGTAGGACTCGAGGACCGACATCGAGTCGGGCGCGGTGACGTAGCCGTTGATCCGGGGGAAGGGCGCGGCGGTCGCGGAGCCGTTGGCCGAGTCCGTGTTGTCGACCATCGTCACGTGGGTCTTGAGGAAGACCTCGTGCGAGTAGGCCTGGGTCAGGCGCTCGTACGCCCGCTCGAGGTGCATCGCCGCCCGCACGGCCGCCTCCTCCTCGCTCGCGTAGTAGTGGATGTAGAAGTGCTCGGTCTCGAGGGTCTTCCACTTGAGGTCGCGGGAGCTCGCCTGGGCCGTGCCGGCGACGGCGAGCCAGGCGAAGATCGCGAGGCAGAGCCCCGCGATCCGCGTCCACGACCAGTTGGAACGAGCGCCGGCCACTGCCGGACGAAGCCTATCAGAGGGGCGCGGAGGGTGGCAGCGCGGCCCCCTCGCGCCGCCGCCTCCGCGTCGCGCTAGACCCGCGACAGGCCTCCCCCGCCCCGCCGCGGACCGGCACGGAGGCCCTC
>JAGQIT010000416.1 GCA_020431135.1 Myxococcales bacterium
CAACCTCGCCAAGTCGGTGACGGTCGAGTAGGCGCCGCGCGCCGAGGAGGACCTGAGGCCCTCCTCAGCTCCTGCAGCGCCTCAGGCGGCCGCGGGGATCTCGGCGAGCTCCGGCGCCGCCGGCCGACCGGCGCTGAGCACCAGCTCCGGGGTGATCCCGAAGCGCTCGCGGACCTCGCTGAGCGACTGGTCGAGGAGCGCGGCCCAGTCGACGCCGAGGAGCGAGCGGACGCTCTTGCCGTAGCCCCAGCCGGTGGCCATCGCGTCCATCCGCCGGCGCAGGTCCTCGGGCCTGAAGAGCACGCCGTTGAGGAGCCCGGCCGAGAGGATCGTCCCGGCGATCGCCCCCTCGAACTGCGCGAGGTAGAAGGCCTGGAGGCCGAGCTCGCCGGCCTCGTCGGTGTCGAAGCCGGTGACCACGTGCCAGAGGTCGTGGCTGCGCTCGAGGTGGATCTGGAGGCGGCGGGCCTCGGTCTGCTCGCTGGGGTCGTGGCGGTAGAGGTCCTCGATCGAGAAGCCGCGGCTGTCGATGAACTCGGCGAAGGCGCGCCCGAGGGTCCCCTCGGGGAGCTCACGGAGGACCACGAGATCGAGGACGAGCGGCGGATCGCCGCGGTCGAGCATCGCCTGGACAGCCGGCAGCGCGAGGATCGGCGCGAGCTTCTCGTCGCCCTCGTGATCGACGATCTCGTTGATCAGGTTGAAGACAATGTCGAGGTTGGCGACGCTGCGGACGAGCCGGGCGTAGGCGATCAGGAAGCGGGCACCGTTGATGAGCTTGGACATCTCGTTCTCCTCGGGCCGCGGCTCTCGCTCCTCCGCCGCCCTCAGAAAAAACATGAGACTCTGCTCAGATAATGTAAACTCGCGTTTGGCGATGGCGAAGCGCGGGGACAAGAAGACCAAGAGATCGGCCGAGAACCGGCGCAGGGCGCCCTCGCAGGCGCGCTCGCGCGCCACCGTCGAGGCCATCCTCACGGCGACGGCTCAGATTCTCTCGCGCGAGGGGCCGGAGGCGGCGACGACCAAGGCCATCGCCGCGCGCGCGGGCGTGAGCATCGGCTCGCTCTACCAGTACTTCGGCGGCCAGGGCGAGATCATCGACACCCTCGCCCGCCGTCACGTCGACGAGATGCGCGCGGTCCTCAGCGACGCCCTCGCCGAGCTCATCCGCCTGCCGATCGCCGACGCGGTGCCGCGGCTGATGCAGGCGCTGATCGCCTCGCACCAGGTCGACCCAGAGCTCGACCACGTCCTCCACCGCCTCCAGCCGATGCAGGACGGGGCGATCATCGATGAATTCCAGGACTTCTCGGCGACGGTGGCCGCCGCCGCGCTGCGCAGCCACCCGGACGTCGAGGTCGGCGATCCGGAGCTTGTCGGCGCGCTCCTCACGGAGGCGGTCGGCGGGATCCTGCGAGAGACCCTGCGCCGCCACCCAGAGCGCCTCGACGACCCCACGCTTGAACGGGCGCTCTGTGACATCGTCCTCGGCTTCCTCGACCGCCAGCGGCGGCGCGCCGGCGGCGAGAGCACCTGACGGGCCCGCAGAGGACCTGAGCAGGTCCTCATGGCGGGGCCGTCGGCGTCGAGCGGGAGCGGGATCATTCATCGCTCACGCCGAGACCGCGAGGCGTCGACCGACGTAGTCGCTGCGCACGGCCGCGTCGGCGAGGACCTCGGCGACCGCCGCCCGCGGCACGTCCATGCTCCGGGTCTCGCCGTCCGCCGACACGAGCACGGGGCGCGTCGGACCGTCGCCGAGGCTCACCGGGCGGACCATCACCCACTCGAGGTCGCTGGCGGCGACGAGCCGCTCCTGGCGCTCGGTCGAGGATCTGCGGCTTGAGGAGGAGATCGAACATCAGCCGCCAGCCGACCGAGAGGCCGGCGCGGGTCTCGGCGACGCCGTAGGTGGTCTGGACGACGAGGCGGCGGACGCCCTGGCGCTTCATCGCCTCGATGACGTTGCGGGTGCCCTCGGAGCGCACGCGCATCGACGTCGCCGCGCTGCCGCGCAGGCGGACGAGGAGCGGGTTCTCGCGGATCCCCAGGATGACGACGACGGCGTCCTTGCCGGCGACCGCGTGCTCGACGGTCGTCGGCTCGAGGGCGTCGCCGACGACGACGTCGACGCCCTCCGGGAGGTCGTCGCCCATGGCGTCGGCGCGGCGGACGAAGGCCGTGATGGCGTGGCCGCGGGCGGCGAGCTCAGCGGTGACAAGGCGTCCCGTCGCGCCGTTGGCACCGACGACGAGGATCTTGAGGGGCGTGCTGTGAAGGGTGGTGTTGGCTTCGCTCATGCGGTGAGCTTGGGGCCTCGTCGCTCATGAACAAAATGGTTCAAGTTGATAGACTCATGAACATGAATCATTCCGTGCGCGCTCTCCACGGGATCGACCTCAACCTCCTCGCGGCCTTCGACGCGCTCGCCGAGGAGCGCAACGTCACCCGCGCGGCCGCCCGCGCCGGGGTCACGCAGTCGGCGATGAGCCACACGCTCCGGCGCCTGCGCGACCTCCTCGGCGATCCGCTCCTCGTCCGCGGCGGCGGCGGCATGGTGCTCACGCCCCGCGCCGAGGCCCTGCGCGCGCCGCTGCGGGCTGCGCTCGCCGAGCTCGCGCGGGTTCTCGATGAGCCCGCGCAGTTCGACCCCGCGACCTCGACGCGAGGCTTCCGCGTCGTCGCCCCGGATCTCTTCGACATGCTCGCGCTGCCGCGGCTCCTCCCGAGGCTCGCCGCCCAGGCGCCGGGGATCGATCTCGCCGTCGTCCCCCGGCCGCCGCGCCTCAGCGACGCCCTCGAGGCCGGCGAGCTCGACCTCGCGGTCGAGCCGGTGCTCCTCGACGACGAGCCCCTCGACCGCGCCCGCGAGCCCGCGCCGAGGCTCCAGCGTCGGACCCTCTTCCGCGACCGCATGCGCTGCTTCGTCCGCCGCGGGCACCCGGCGATCACGAAGTCGCGGCGCCTCGGCATGCGCGCGTTCACGGCCGCGGGTCACGTTCTCGTGTCGCCGGCCGGGGCCGGTCCCGGCGTCGTTGATCGCCACCTCGAGCGCGCCGGCGAGCGCCGCCGGGTCGTCGTCCGCGTCCCGCAATTCGGCTCAGCGCTGGCGATCGCGGCGCACAGCGATCTCATCCTAACCGCCCCTTCGTCGCTGATCGCGGCCGAGGGCGCCGAGGCCGGGCTCGTCTCCCTCGCCCCTCCCCTCGCCCTCCCGGAGCACGCGATCGCCATGCACTGGCACCCGCGCTTCAGCGAAGATCCCGGGCACCGCTGGCTCCGCGGCGCGCTCGTCGAAGCGACCCGAGGTCTGCCGCCGCGCGGGCACACGCGGTCGACGTAGGAGGCGCTGGGAGTCCTGTCCGCACCCTCGCCGCGCGCCTCGCTCAAGCGCGCCGAGTGCTCGTCGCTCGACGTTGGCGCTCCTCTGGAGCTCCGTCACGCACGTCCGCGTTCTCGAGCCGTGGTGCGAACGGAGCTGCGGCGCGCGAGCGCACGAGTCCGCGTGGCGCTCGCGGCTCTCGCACCGAGTCTTCACCACGCCCTCGCCGACCAACGCGCGGGCGAGAGCACGCGCGGCGGCCCATGGCCGGCCGCGCCGCAGCGGGGCTCGATGCTCGCCCTGCGCATACGCTCGCCGTCGCCGTCGCAACCACTGCTACGCTCCTCCGGGCCGTGTCCAGGCGACGCCCACACAGCCGACACGAGCGCTTCGCCGCGCTCGAGCGGCTCCTCGCCGCGCCGGCGGACACCAGCTCGTGGGGGCAGACGATCACCGCGCTCGCCTGGTGGCCCGCGGAGCACGACCTCGCCGACGCCGTCGCCCGCGTCGAGGCGATCGCCGAGCGCTGGCATTGGTCGCAGCGCCGCCTCACCCGCGCCTGCGCGCGCGAGCTCGAGGCCGGCCGCGTCGGCCCCCACCTGCGTCTCCTCCGCGACCTCGACCTCAACCCGCTGTGGCGCGTCCGCGACCGCGCCGGCCTCCTCCGGGCGATGATCGAGCGCGGCGGCCTGCGTCAGCTCTGCCGCTTCACGCTGCGCTACGCCGACGGCCCGCGGATCGTCGACGCCCTCGTCGACGGCCCCGTCGTCGGCCTGCGCGACCTCTCGCTCGGCGCCTGCGGGATCACGCCAGAGGCCGCGGAGCGCCTCGCGGCCACGCCGGCGCTCGCGGGTCTGCGCCGCCTCAGCCTCCACAGCAACCGGATCGCCGACGCCGGCGCGCTCGCCCTCGTCGCCTCCCCGCACCTGCGCGGGCTCGAGTACCTCAACCTCTACAGCAACCGGATCTCGACCGACGCCCTGCGAGCGCTCGTCGACGCGCCGCAGTGGGCCGGCGCGCAGAAGATCCTCCACGCCCAGCACCTTCACGGCTGGTGAGGCGACGAGCTCGACGCCTCACCACGCCCGCTCGCCTCGGCGAGGAGGTCGCCCTCGCCCGCGTCGCCGGCGAGGATCCCCGCGAGGGTCGCACGCAGCGGCGCCACGCGCCCCGTACGGCCGTGATCCCCGATTGTTGGCCACCCCCTTGAGCGCCGGGCGCGGAGGACCGATGCTGTCGTCCCCGCCCCTCACATCACGGCAACACCGGCGCCGCCCGTGTGAATGCTCTCGGCGGCGCCCCGCCGTGTACGAGCTGCTGGCTCCGACCGCGCTCGCCACCCAAGAAGCGAAGCGTTATTCTGGATTCTTCTTTCATGTAAACTTCTTCGCGAATGATTGTTCGTGCATGCAAGGTCCTATCTTCCCGCAGAGTGAACTCACGAGTGCCATGACAGACGAGGCTCAAAGCGCGACCTGGACGTTCCTGAGCAACCACGGGCACGTCCTCGTCTGCCTCGCCGTCGATCCCAACACGCGCCTGCGGGACATCGCCGCCCAGGTCGGGATCACGGAGCGGGCGATCCAGAAGATCCTCGGCGACCTCGAGGGCGCCGGCATCATCACGCGGATCCGCGAGGGTCGACGCAACCGCTACGTCGTCCACCCCGACGCGCCGCTGCGCCACCCCCTCGAGGCCCACCAGAGCGTGGGTGACCTCCTCAGCATGGTCGTCGCCGATTGGGACCGCCGCAAGCGCCCCGCGGCGGACGACTGACGCCGCGGCGAGAGGCGGCCAGAACCGCCGCCAGCGGTCCCCTGCGCCGCGCCTGAGGCCGTGGCCCTAGCGGCGCTCGGCGTGATACTCATGGGCCGCCCGAGGAGATC
>JAGQIT010000417.1 GCA_020431135.1 Myxococcales bacterium
AGTACACCTGCCACTACTACATCGACCTCTTCGACCGCCGGTAGGGGCGCGAGCGCGTCGTGGGCGCGACGTCGGCGACTCGCCGGTCCAGCTCTGACCGACGCCGCAGCGGCGCCGCTCGAGGCCGGTCACTTGCTCGACGACCGCGGGCTCGATGTCGGTCCCCGCGAAGGCGAAGGCAATGCGTGACGCCTGCGCGACGGACGACGACGCAGAGCTCTCCGCGCGGCGCGAGGGCCCGCGTCGAAGACTCGAACCCGCCTAGCCCTCGCTCAGGGTGATCTCACCGGCGAGCGGCAGGTCGCGCGACGAGGTCCCGACCTCGATCGTGTAGGTCCCGGGCTCGACCGCCCAGGCCCCGGCGCCGACGTCGTAGTAGGCGAGGTCGGAGGGCCGCAGGGTCATCTCGACGCGCGCCGCCTTGCTCGGCTCCAGGGTGACCTTGCCGAAGGCCCTGAGCTCGCGGACCGGCCGCGCGGCGGCGACCCCGGGGGCGCCGACGTAGAGCTGGACGACCTCGCTCGCCGTGTACTCCTCGCCGACGTTGCGGACGTCGACGCGGACGGTGATCGGCGCGTCGTCGGCGATCGCCCCGGAGCCTGGCTCGATCACCAGGTTGTCGAGCGTGAAGGTCGTGAAGGACAAGCCGTGTCCGAAGGGGAACTCGGGCGCGTCGCCGCTGCGATCGAGGCGGCGGTAGCCGTGGTCGCCGTCGTAGGTCACGGCGAGGCTCTCGTGGTCGAAGGGCGGGAGCTGCGAGGCGTCGCGCGGGATCGTCAGCGGCAGCTTGCCGCCGGGGACGGCGTCGCCGAAGATGATGTCGGCGATCGCGATCCCGCCCTCCATGCCCGGGTACCAGGCGAGGAGCACCCCCGGGACCGCGTCGATCCAGTCGCGCACGACGATCGCCCCGCCGCCCTCGAGGACGACGACGGTCCACGGGTTTAGGGACGCGACCTCGCGGATCAGCGCCTCCTGCTCCGGGTGCAGGCGCAGGTCGCCGCGGTCGCCCATGCCCGCCTTGGTCGGGATCGCCTCGCCCTCGTCCTCGTAGGTCAGGCCGGCGAAGACGACCGCGGCGTTGGCCTCGGAGATCACGACCCGCTCCTCGTCGGTGAGGGTGTCGCGCGGGATCCCGTGGATCCGGCTGCCGTAGTACGAGGCGACCTCCTGGATCCCGGCGAGGGGCGTCATGGCGGCGCTCGGCGTGACCTCGGAGCTGCCGTGGTCGCCGAGGTTGATGACGCCGGCGAGGCGGCCGACGACGGCGATGTCGAGGAGCGGCGCGCCGACGCCGTTGAGGAGCGGCAGCGCGGCGGCGTCGTTCTTCAGGAGCACCGAGCCGGCGACCGCGGCCTCGCGGGCGAGCGCCCGGTGCTCGTCGCTCTCGATCACCGCCGTCGAGATGACCTCGTCGTCGAGGGCGTCGAGGCCGAAGCAGAGCGAGGTCCGGAGGATCCGCCGCGCCGCCGCCTCGACGACCGCCGCCTCGACGTCGCCGGCCTCGACCGCGTCGACGAGCTCCTGGCCGAAGTAGACCGGCGCCGGCATCTCGACGTCGAGGCCGGCGAGCGCCGCCGCGACCGTGTCGTAGACCCCGAGGATCCAGTCGGACTCGACGAAGCCGCGGAAGCCCCAGTCCTCCTTGAGGATCTCGGTGAGGAGGTGGTGGTTCTCCGAGCAGTAGGCGCCGTTGACCTGGTTG
>JAGQIT010000418.1:0-5621 GCA_020431135.1 Myxococcales bacterium
GGCCGCCACCGCCAGGCGCATCGGCGGACGCAGAGGCCGCGGAGCGGCGACGCCGAGACCTCTCGACCGCGGCCGCCCTCGACGACCGCGTGGCATCACCCCAAAGTATGATTATTCTTGTATGCGCAGAGAGTCGCGCGTCGACGAAGCTACACTCGTCACCCGCTCGACGAGGCGTTCGTCGCGTGTGCTCGTGAAGTACACACATTCTCGCCGCCACGCGAAGCGGAGCGCTCGCCCGCGCTCAACTCGGCCCCGGACACCTCAACGCGACCTCTCAAGCAGCCTCTACGCCTGGGCCGGACGCCGTTCAGCGCCGCCGAGGTGACGTCCACACGTCGCTCACTGCGCGCGACGCCGCGCCGCGCTCGATCCCCGCGCTCCGCCGCCCCTCGCTGATATCCTCCCTGCATGCGGCTTGGTTCATGTCCTATTCACCTCCTCGGCGGGCTCGCCCTCGCCTTCTCGCTCGGCCTCGCGTGCGGCGACGACACCGTCCAGGAGACCCAGGGCGAGTGCGCCGTCGGCAGCGTCGGCTGCCCCTGCACCTCGGGCGGGGCCTGCGACGCGGGGCTCCTCTGCCAGGGTGGCACCTGCGTCAATGACCCGCAGGACACGACCGACACGGCGACCGGCACGGGCAGCGGCTCGACGGGCTCCAGCAGCGGCGGGGAGACGATGGGCGGCACGAGCACAGGCACGACGGGCACCTCCGCCGCGACCAGCGAGCCGAGCACCAGCGACACCGGCAGCGACACGCTCAAGCTCGACGTCGGCGTCGAGACGACGACCGGCGATCCGCCGGTGATGGGCTGCACCAAGATCGACATGCTCTTCGTCCTCGACGGCTCGGGCTCGATGGCCGAGGAGCGCTCGGCGCTCGCGGGGATCGGCGCCTTCACGTCGATCGTCAACACCCTCGAGGGGATCGGCGACGGCGGCATCGACTACCGGATCGCGATCACCACCGACAACGACAACGGCTACATCGGCCACCCGGGCTGCTGGGACGGCCCTGACCCGTGGATCGCCTCGGAGGGCAACGACGCGGCCGCGGTCGCCGCGGCCTTCAACTGCGCCGTCGCGACCTTCGGCACCAACACGTACGAGGCCCCCGTCGGCTGCGAGCACGTTCTCAACAGCGCGGTCGACCTCCTCGACGGCGACAACAGCGGCTTCGTCCGCGACGACGCCCTCCTCGTCATCGTCCTGGTCACCGACGTCGACGACTACGGCGCCTACGATCAGCAGGGCGGCAACAACTGCGGGATCGGCTGCCAGACCCCGCCGACCGCCCTCGCCGAGCTCCACGGCCGCCTCGTCGACGACGTCAAGATGGGCGAGGTCGACGGCCTCGCGGCGATCGTCGTCGCCGGCGATCCGAGCCAGAACGCCGGCCAGAACTTCTGCGGTCAGCCGGGGAGCTGCGGCTGCGACGGCCTCGACTGCGCGGTCTTCCACGCCACGCGCCTCTACGAGTTCATCGGCCTCCTCGGCATGAACGGCTACGTCGGCGACATCTGCGACGGCCCCCAGAGCGTCCCGAGCACCGTCGAGACCGCCTTGACCACGAACATCAACATCGCCTGCGAGATGTTCGACCCGCCGAGCTAGGACTCGGCGTCGACCCCTGGGGCGATCGCCATCAGCCCCCAGCGCGCCCCCTCGAGCGGCTCGCCCCCCTCGATGAGCGCCGCCGCGACGTCCTCGAGATCGGGCGCCGCGAGGGCGGCGAGGAGCGTCGCCTCGTCGCGCTGACGGAGCGCCTCGCCGGTGACGATGAGCAGCCGCTCGCCGTCCGCGAGGTCGAAGGCTCGAGGTCCGGGCTCCGCGGGCGCCAGCGCGCCGAAGCACGAGCTCGCCACGCGGGCGCGCCAGGACTCGACCTCGGGGCCCTCGGCCTCGGCCGCGGGGAGGAGGCCGTCCTCGGCGACCTCGAGGTGGACCGCGCCGTCCGGAGCGACGCGGTAGATCCGGGCGACGCCGCGGCGCAGCGCGGTGATCCGCCGGCCCTCGACGCAGGTGAGAACGCCGTCGGCCGCGAACCCGCGCGGCTCGCCGCGCGACGCGTTGAACACGACGCCGAGGCGCGCGTCGAGCTCGCTGAGGAGCTCCGCCGCCGACTCTGGCAGCGGCCCACGACTCGCGGCAGCCGCGACCCCCGTATCGACCCAGCCGTTGAGGTAGAGCGGCGACGGATCGTCAGGCAGGCGGCCCTCGGGCGCCCCCGCGAGGAGCCCCCGGAGCGCGCGTCGGTGGCCCTCGAGGGCCCACGGGTAGATCCCCTGCGCGCAGTGCCCGTGGAGGAGGCCGACGAGGCGCTGCGTCGGCGAGCGCACCTCGAGGTAGCGGCCGTGGCCGTCGCCGATCCACGCGTCGACCGAGCCGCCCAGGTGGTCGAGGGAGACCGAGCACAGGCGCTCGCCCTCGACAAAGACCCTCCCGAGGGAGGGTCCGCTGTAGCCGACCGGGCGCACGCCGTCGCCGGAGAAGCCGCTGTTGTAGAAGCCCGTGACCCGCAGGCGCTCGCCCGGCGTCCGCGTCCGCGAGTCGCCGCCGCGGACACGCAGGCCGGCGAAGTTGGCGAGATCCGGGTGCGACGCGCGGACCTCATCGGCGACGCACACGAGGGTCAGCGGGCGGCCGCGCCCGAGCTCGATCGAGGGCACCTCCAGCGGCAGCAGCGGCAGGCCGTAGCGCCGGGCCATCGCCTCGCTGAGCTTGCGGGCGTCGTCGGGATCGACCGGCGCCAGCCGCAGACGCGGCGGGTAGTTGGTCATCGAGAAGTCGCCGACGAGCTCGACCGCCGCGCCCGCGGGCGTCACCGAGACGACGCGGCGAAGCGGCACGTAGAGCGCGTGGGTGCCGTGCGGGGAGGCGAAGGTGTTGCCGCCGCGCGGCCGGATCTCGAGGACCTCCGTCGCGTCCCAGCTCGCCTCGCGGGCGACGATCGTCTTGCCGAGGAAGATGGGCGGTCGCGGCGGCGGCACGCCACGCAGTCTCGCGCCCGCGCGCTTGCGCGACAAGCCNNCCCACGACGACGCGCCGCGGCCTCCACGCGCCGACGAACACGCTAGTCGCGGGGGAGGAACGCCGGGAACTCGTCGCGGAGCAGGAGGAAGAACGCCTCGAGGCTGAGGTCCCAGCGGATGAAGCGGGCGATGAAGCTGTGCAGCCCCGGCGACAGCTCGCCGGTGAAGAGCATCGACAGCCAGGCGATCACCGTCACGATCATCATCGCCACGCTGAGGAGCACGAGGACGAGCGCGTAGGGGATCAGGAGGAAGATCCGCAGGCCGACGCGGACGCGGTCACGGGGCCCCTCCGGTCGCTCGAGCGCGAAGGCGATCGGGTACGCCTCGTCGCCGAAGGGCGGGTACTCGTCGCGGAGCAGGAGCATGTAGGTGAGGGCCCGCGCCCGCCAGCGCAGGTAGAGATGGCCGAGGCCCCAGAGGCCGTCGGGGTGGCGGCCGGCGAAGACGATCGCGAACCACGCGATGAAGGCGCAGATCCCCGCGACCGCGCCGAGCACCCCCGCCGTGCCGCCGAACTCGATCCCGGTGTGCGCCTCCCCGAGCTCGAGGCCGCTGAACGACACCGACGCGGTGGCCAGCGGCGGCGCGCCGACGAGGATGACGTGGGGCAGCGCCAGGAGCGGGCGGAAGAAGACCGTCAGGCGGTTGCGCGGGCCCGGCTGCGGCGGGCACTCGTACTCGAGCGGGAGCTCAGGGCTGGTCTTCGTGGGGTCGCTGCTCATGGCGACGTCATCATAGGCGCGGGCGTCGGCGACCCTGCACGAAGAAGCTGCGCGAGGCGGCTGTCTCCGGGGTCAGCAGCCGCTGCCCCGGGCCGCGGCTCAGCGCCGCAGGACGAGGCTGAAGGAGGGCCCGTCGACCTCGAGGAGGGCGAGCGGCCGCCGGCGACCGTCGTCCCCGCGGGCGCCGAAGCGGCGGTGCGCCCCGCAGTCGCAGGCAGGCGAGTCCGGGTGGGTGCAGGCGGCGAGGGCCGCGGCGAGGCCGATGTAGGTCGACGGCGGCAGGGCGATCCCCCAGTGATGCACGCCCTCGCCCGCGCCGCGGCGGCTCTCCTGATAGACGCCGGCGCCGACGAAGCCGCACGAGTCGCAGGTCAGCGCCTGGATCTGCTGCTCGTCGTTGTCGTCGTCGGGGCCGAGCTCGAGCGCGGCGATGACCCGCAGGGTCTCGCCGCGACACCCAGGACATCGGAAGCGAGCGCTGTGCATATGCAGAGGATACCAGCCCGGCGACCGCGACGACACCGGACCGCGCGGGGCCGCGACGCTCGGCGTCGAACCGCGCACAAACGCCGATCCCGAGCCAGCGCCGGCTCCGAGCCCGCGCTCCAGAGAACCACGGGACATGTCACTCAGGACATCACCGCCGGCGGCCGTCGGCGAGCTGGCCCCGCCGTGAGCGCCTACTTGTAGACCTCGATGAGCGGCGTGACCCAGGCGATGCCGCGGTGACGGCGGACGAACACGCCGAGCTCCGGGCCGATCGCGTCGGCCTGCTCGATCGAACAGGCGGCGACGACGAGCACGCTGCGGGTCCCCGAGAGGCTGATCCCGAGGGTCTCACCGCGCTTGAGCCCCTTGCCCTCGGCGATGTCGAGGACGCTGTAGCCGGCGAGGCCGTGCTTGCCGAAGAGGTCGACCAGGGTTCGCATGTGGTCGCGGTCGCAGATGATCTCGATTTTGCGCATAGGTACCTCGGCTCCCCCTCTGGATGCAGCCGGCGGGCCAACGCGCGCAAGCCCCTTTGGAGGCCGTACAGCGGCCGCCTGCGGAGGATCTCCCCACCCCCTGGGGAGAGTCTCCTGGGTGCACGCCATCCGCGCTCCCCCACATCGCCTCACTCGCGCACAGGGCGCGACGAACGCAGGCCGGGGCCCCGCGCAACCGCCCTCTATCGGCCTCCTAACAGCGATGGCACAGCGTTTGCTGAGCGATCGCGGCGACACCCGTGAGGTCCGACAATGCTCGCTGAGCTCCTCTCCAACATCGCGCACAACCTCTTCAAGCCGCTGCTCCTCTTCTTCTACCTCGGCTTCGCGATCCCGCTCCTGCGGGTCCCCTTCGAGTTCCCGAAGCAGGTCTACCAGGGGCTGACGCTCTACCTCCTGGTGGCGATCGGCTGGCACGGCGGCGAGGAGCTGGCGTCGCTCTCCGCCGGCGAGCTCGGCCAGGCCGTCGGCTTTATGGTCCTCGGCTTCTTCCTCAACTTCGCGATCGGCCTCTTCGCCCACCAGATCCTCAAGCGGACGAAGCTGCGCCAGATCGACGCGGCCGCGGTCGCCGGCTACTACGGCTCGGACTCGGCCGGCACCTTCGTCACCGCCCTCGGCGTGCTCACAGCGACGAACATCGCCTTCTCGGCCTACATGCCGGTGATGCTGGCGATCATGGAGATCCCGGGCTGCCTCGTCGCCCTCCTCCTGATCTCGCGCCTGCGCCAGCGCGGCATGGACATCGACGGCAACATGCCCGGCGAGCCCGGCTACTCGGGCCCGGCCCCCGGAGCCAAGCACGGCCAGTCGATCTTCAGCGCCGAGGTCCTCCGCGACGTCTTCTTCAACCCCGGCCTCTACCTCCTCCTCGGCGG
>JAGQIT010000418.1:5673-18397 GCA_020431135.1 Myxococcales bacterium
CTTCGTCGACCTCTTCCAGGGGATCCTCTGCCTCTTCCTCCTGGAGATGGGGATGACCGCCGCCCGCCGCCTGCGCGACATCAAGGACGGCGGCCTCGCCTTCGTCCTCTTCGCCGTCCTCGCCCCGAACCTCTTCGCCGCCATCGGCATGTTCGCGGCCCACGCCTACGCCTTCGCCATCGGCGTCAGCTTCCCGGTCGGCACCTACGTGCTCTTCGCGGTCCTCTGCGCCGCCGCCTCGTACATCGCCGTACCGGCCATCCAGCGCCTCGCGTTCCCCGAGGCGAGCCCGACCCTGCCGCTCGCGGCGTCGCTCGGCCTGACCTTCTCGTACAACGTGACGATCGGCATCCCTGTGTACCTCGCGTTCGCAGAGTGGCTGACCGGCACCATGCCCATCACAGGCTGAGGAGAACGCGCTACCCTTGACGCCCCGCGTGCGCATCGCCCTCAAGCTCACCCTCGCCCTCGTCGGAGTCATCGTCGCCCTCCTCGCCGCCGAGGCGTGGCTCCGCGGGCTCCGCGAGGCCGCGGTGTATGAGGAGGACATCCGCCGCAACCAGCGGATCCTCGGCCGCGCCCTCGAGCAGAGCGCCGAGATCACCTGGCGCGAGCAGGGCCTCGAGCACGCGGCCTACCTCCTCGAGGCGGCGGGCGCCCGCGAGCAGGAGGTCGCGGTCCGGGTCACCGACGAGGCCACCGCCCTGCGCGGCGCCGACGCGGCGTCGGTCGCCAGCTGGGAGCGCGACGGCACGATCCAGGTCAGCGAGCCCCGGGTCCTGCGCACGTACCTGCGGATCGACGGCCCCGACGGCGACCGCCGGGCGCTCGCCCTGTCGACGTCGCTGCGCGGCGAGGGGGCCCACGTCCGCGAGGCCCTCGGCGAATTCGCGGTCATCGCCCTCGCCCTCCTGATCGCCGCGGCGGTCGCCTCGCTCTGGCTCGGCCGCGCCCTCGTCGGCCGCCGCGTCGATCACCTCGTCGCCCGCGCGCGCTCGATCGGCGCCGGCGACTTCTCGGAGCGCCCTGCGGACCCCGGCCGCGACGAGCTCAGCCAGCTCGCCACCGCCCTCGAGGACATGGCCCGCGCCCTCGCCACGGCCCGCCAGGCCCTCGAGGACGAGACCCACGCGAGGATCGCCGCGACCGCCCACCTGCGCCGCTCGGACCGCCTGGCCACCGTCGGCACCCTCGCCGCCGGCCTCGCCCACGAGCTCGGCACGCCCCTCCACGTCATCGGCGGCCGCGCCCGGATGATCGCCCGCGCGGCCGAGGCGAGCGGCGACCTCCGCGACGACGCCGCGGCGATCGTCGACCAGAGCGCCCGCGTCCAGCGGATCATCGAGGATCTCCTGGACTTCGCCCGGCCGCGCCCGGCCGAGCGCCGCCCCCTCGACATCGGCGCCCTCCTCCACACCGACCTCGAGCTCCTCGGGCCGCTGCTCCGGCGCAAGGGCGCGACTTGGGCGATCGAGCGCGTCGCCAGCGCGCCCGCCCGCCTCCTCTACGGCGACGTCGATCAGCTCCGCCAGGTCTTCACCAACCTCGTCCTCAACGCCGCCCAGGCGATGCCCGAGGGCGGCGTGATCGAGATCGCGATCGCCGGCGGCCAGCCGGCGCCGCCAGAGCTCGTCGCCGAGGAGGCAGAGGCCGCCGACCGCGACTTCACGCGGATCACCGTCCGCGACCACGGCCACGGCATCGACCCCGAGGCGCTCCCCCGCCTCTTCGATCCCTTCTTCACGACCAAGGAGGTCGGCGAGGGCAGCGGCCTCGGCCTCGCCGTCGCCCACGGGATCGTCAGCGATCACGGCGGCTGGATCGCCGCCGAGAGCGAGGTTGGGCGCGGCAGCGCGTTCCACGTATGGTTGCCCGAGATGCCGGAGCCGGAGACCGACGAGGACGCCGCCGAGCCCCGCAGCGCCGCGCCAGGAGGTGAAGCATGAGCGCCAAGGTTCTCGTCGTCGACGACGAGCGAGCGATGACCGACCTCCTCGGCCTCGAGCTGCGCCGGGCCGGCTACACGCCGAAGATCGCCCGCAGCAGCGACGAGGCGCTCGCCCTCATCGAGCGCGAGCCGATCGACGTCGTCGTCACCGACCTGCGGATGCCCGGCGGCTCGGGCACGGACCTCTGCCAGGCGATCGTCCAGCTCCGCCCCACCCTGCCGGTGATCGTCATGACCGGCTTCGGCTCGATGGAGGCCGCGATCGCGGCGATCCGCGCCGGCGCGTACGACTTCATGACGAAGCCCTTCCCCTTCGAGAAGCTCCAGGTGGCGATCGAGCGCGCGCTCGAGCACGCCGCCCTGCGCTCGGAGCTCCACCGCCTGCGCCGAGCCGGCCGCGACACCCCCGGCCTCGACGCGCTGATCGGCGCGAGCCCGGCGATGGAGCGGGTCTTCGCGCTCATCGAGCGGATCGCCGCGACCGAGGCCTCCGTCCTCCTCACCGGCGAGAGCGGCACCGGCAAGGAGCTCGCCGCCCGCGCCCTCCACCGCCTGAGCCGGCGCAGCGCCGGGCCCTACGTCACCCTCAACTGCGCGGCGATCCCCGAGAACCTCTTCGAGAGCGAGCTCTTCGGCCACGTCCGCGGGGCCTACAGCGGGGCCGACCGCGACCGCGTCGGCCTCCTGCGCAAGGCCCACGGCGGCACCCTCTTCCTCGACGAGATCGGCGAGCTCCCCTGCGCGCTCCAGCCCAAGCTCCTCCGCGTTCTCCAGGAGGGCCGCGTGCGCCCGGTCGGCAGCGACACCGAGACGCCGATCGACGTCCGCATGGTCGTCGCCACCAACCGCGACCTCGCGCAGGAGGTCGCCGCCGGCCGCTTCCGCCCCGACCTCTTCTACCGCCTCGCGGTCATCACGATCCCGCTGCCGCCGCTGCGCGAGCGCGGCGACGACATCGTCCTCCTCGCCGAGCACTTCGTCGACGAGCTCAGCGACGCCGCCGGCCGCCCGCGCCCGGAGCTCAGCGACGCCGCGATCGCGGCGCTCCTCGCCAACCCGTGGCCCGGCAACGTCCGCGAGCTCCACAACTGGATCGAGTACGCCGTAGCGATGACCGACGGCGCCGTGATCGAGCCCAAGCACCTGCCGGCCGCCCCCGTCCTCGCCGAGCTCGCGGCCCCGAAGCGCGGCCCCGCGACCACGACGACCGCAGATGACCCCGAGGCCGCCTTCGAGACCCTCGAGTCCGTCGAGCGCGAGCACATCCTCCGGGTCCTCAAGGCCGTCGACAACAACAAGAGCCGGGCCGCGCGGATCCTCGGGATCGACCGCAAGACCCTGCTCTCGCGCCTCCATCGCTACGACGCGAACTAGCCCGTCGGCGCGGCGAGTGCCGTCAGCGGCCAGCTCCCCGACGAGCGCGGCGCGAGGCCTCACGAGCTCGGCGACGCTCCGCGCGGGCGCGGCGACCCCTTGTCCCCTAAAAGCGCCGAAGTTTCGCCGAGCGACGCTCGCGGAAGTCCGCAGGTGTCAACGGCGCCCGCGTGCGGTATTGAGCGCCCCCGAGACCGCCATGCCGACACGCCGCTCCACCCTCCTCTCCTCGATCTACCGGCGCAGGGCCGCCCTCACGGCCGCGCTCGCCGTCGCCGCCTGCGGTGACGACAGCGGCGAGACCGACGCGTCCGCGACCGCGACGACGTCTACCTCCACCTCCACCTCCATGACCGCCACCGCCACCGCGTCCGCCACCGCATCGGCGTCCGCCACCGCCACCGCGACGAGCGGCAGCGACTCCGACAGCGCGTCGACGACCGCCGGCGAGACGACGACCGCCGGGACCACGGGCTCGACGGAGCAGACCAGCGGGAGCACCGACGCGAGCACCGACGCGAGCACCGAGGGCGCGAGCGACACGGCGAGCACGGACACCGGCGCCTTCTGTACGCCCGGCGCGACCGAGAGCTGCTACTCCGGCCCCGACGGGACCGTCGACGTCGGCCTCTGCGTCGCCGGGACGCGCACCTGCGACGACGACGGGACCGCCTTCGGCCCGTGCGAGGGCGAGGTCACGCCGGCCGTCGAGAACTGCGCGACCGAGGCCGACGAGAACTGCAACGGCGACGTCCCCGAGTGCGGCGCCTCCCTGTGGAGCGCGCGCTTCGGCGACGTCGCCGCGGACGAGAGCAACGACCTCGCGATCGGCGACGACGACGGCGTCGTCATCGTCGGCCGCTACGACGCCGGCTCGACCATCGACTTCGGCGGCGACGCGTTCGCCAACAAGGGCGGCTTCGACAGCTACGTCGCCAGCTTCGACGGCGACGGCAACCACCGCTGGAGCCGCAGCGCCAGCAGCCCGGGCTCCGAGGCGCTGCGCAGGGTCGCCGTCGACGCGAGCGGCGCGGTCCTGATCACGGGCGACACCAGCGGCGCGATCGACCTCGGCGGCGGCCTCCTGAGCAGCGTCGGCGACCAGGACGTCGTCGTCGCCAAGTACGACAGCGACGGCAAGCACCTGTGGAGCAAGATCTTCAAGAGCGCCCAGCAGCAGGTCGGCCTCCACTGCGCGTTCGACAGCGCCGGCGAGGTGATCCTCAGCGGGGTCTTCCGCGGCAGCCTCAACCTCGGCGGCGGCACCATGACCAGCGCCGGCACGACCGACATCTACCTCGCTAAGCTCGACGCCGACGGCAAGCACCTGTGGAGCAAGCGCTTCGGCGACGCGGCGGCCGACTACGTCGCCGCCGCGGTCGTCAGCAGCGACGACGCGATCCTCCACGCCGGGAGCTTCTTCGGCAGCCTCAACTACGGCGGCGCGACCCTGACGTCGAGCGGCGTCCACGACGTCTTCGTCGCCAAGCTCGACGCCGACGGCGAGCACCTGTGGAGCCAGCGCTTCGGCGACGCCGGCGACCAGCGGGCCGAGGCGGCGGCGATCGGCGGCGACGGCCGCGTCCTCGTCGGCGGGTACTTCAACGGCGCGATCGACTTCGGCGGCGACATCCTGAAGAGCGACGGCACCATGGACGCCTTCGTCGCCGTCTTCGACGCCGACGGCGGCCACCTGTGGAGCCGCAGCTTCTTCGGCCCGAACACCGACCGCGTGAACACCGTCGCCGTCGACCCCGACGGCAACGTTCTCGTCGCCGGCGTCTTCCTCGAGACGATCGACGTCGGCGGGGTCGTCCTGAGCACCGACGCGGTCGCCTCCTTCCTCGTGAAGTTCGACCCGGAGGGCGCGCTCCTCTTCAGCGAGAGCTACGACCCGGGCCCGAGCAGCTGGATCACCGACGTCGCCGCCGACTCCCTCGGCGACGTCTTCCTCCTCGGTCACTTCATGGGGACGATCGACGTCGGCGGCGACACCTTGATCAGCGCCGGCTCCGACGACGTCTTCCTCGCCAAGATCGCCCCCTGAACGACGAGGCCCGCACGGCCTCGCCGGTGATCCGGCGAGGCCTCGGAGCCCGGCCAGCGGCGTCCAGCTCGACGATGGCGGCGCGAGGGCGTCGAACGCCCGGACGGGCCTCGGCGTAGCGGCTGCTAGGCGAGGCCCGCCAGCTCGACCTCCCGCGGCTCGCCCCCGGCGGGGCGGATCCGCAGGCGCTTGCGCTGGAGGAGGCGCTCGACCGTCGACTCGTGGAAGCCGAGCTCGGCCGCGAGGGCGGCGCGCTCGAGGGCCTCGGGCTCCGCCGCCTCACCGCGCAGGAAGGGCGCCTGGTGGACCACAAGACGCTCGATGAGGCGGGCCATCGACGCCCGTCTGCGCTCGACCGCGCGGACCAGCCAGGCCGCCGCCTGCTGCTCCTCCTCGGCCGCCGCCTCGTCGATCGAGAGCGCGCCGTCGTCGGCGAGCGTGTAGGTGATCGCGCCGTCGTCCGCGACGAGGACCTCGACGTCGACCTCTGCCGGAACCGGCGGCCGCCAGCGCAGCGCCGGGTGCTCGTGGCAGGCCGCCTCGAGCTCAGCCCGGAGATCGACGTGGGTGCCCTGGAGCATCCGGATCGCGATCTGGAGCTGGGTCATGGGCCCGAGGCGCTCGAGGTCGTCAGCCATCCGTGGATCCTACCCGAAGCGCGGCCGCGAGCGGCGACGCCGAAGCGACCGCTCGAGCGCCGCGAATCGCCGCAAAAAAGAGAGCCCGCCCCGGGGCGCCGGGAGCGGGCTTCTCTGGTTGGGCCGGCCGCCCCCTCAACGAGGCTCGGCCGCCGCTTGGGCTTCCAGCTCGGGGCGATCAGCCGCCGATGGACGGCGCCACGTAGCCGCCGATCTGGAACGAGATGAGCAGCGCGAAGATGACGAGCGACTCGATGAACGCGAGGCCGAGGAGCATCGGCACGAGGACCTTGCCCGCCGAGTTCGGGTTGCGGCAGATGCCCTCGAGGGCCGCCGAGACCGCGCGACCCTGGCCGAGGCCGCCGCCCATCGCGGCGAGGCCGATGGCGATGGCCATCGCAAGGCCGTAGACAGCGCGCTCGGACCCGGAGGTCTCGACCCCACCGGCCGGAGCGGCGAGGGCGATCGCCGGCATGAGGGTGGCGAACATGAAGGTGGCGAGGAGGGAGAGTTTGCGGGTCATGGTGTTCCTTGCGGCTTTGGGAAGCTGGTGTGGGTTGCTTATGCGCTGAGCTCGAAGAGCTCCTCTTAGTGGTCTTCGGCGTGCTCGATTGCGAGGCCGATGTAGATGATCGACAGGAGGGTGAAGACCAGGGTCTGGACGATCGAGACGACGGTGCCGAGGAGGAGGAAGGGCAGCGGCACCAGCAGCGGGACGATCAGGGCGACGACCGCGACGACCTTGTGGTCGGCGATCATGTTGCCGGTGAGGCGCAGGGTCAGCGACACCGGGCGGGCGATGTGGCTGACGATCTCGATGACGAGGAAGAGCGGGAAGAGCCACGGGAAGCCGCCGATCTTCGGCCCGAGGAAGTGGGCGAGGTACGACAGGCCGTTCCGGTAGATCCCGGAGATGTTGTAGACGAGGAAGACCAGGAGCGCGAGGAGCAGGTTGGTCTTGAACGTGTCCGTGGGCGGCACGAACCCGGGGATCAGCCCCTGGATGTTGCACAGGAAGATGAAGATCGCCAGGGTCCCGGTCAGCGGGAGGTAGCGCTTGGCGTCCTCCTCGCCCATGACGTCGGTCGACAGGCTGAACACGGCGCCGACGAAGCGGTCGGTGATCGCGGCCATGCCGAAGCTGCGCTCGGGGACGATGCCCTGGGTGTCGCCCTTGAGGCTCGCCCGGTAGCGCATGGCGAAGAGGACCGCGAAGATGAACGCGAGGATCGCCCCGGCGACGTGCACTAGCGTGAAGTGCGTCTCCCCGAACATCATCCACTTCCACTCACGGGCCAGGTGCTCGGCGGCGTTGTGCTCGAGCTGATGCCAGAATTCGGGCATCAGGAGCGTGTACCAAGTGTCGTGATCACCCATGGCTGTGGTCCGTCGGCTGCGCGGCTGGCTTAGAGGTCTTCTTCGTCGAGGTCGAGAGGCGCCGAGCGGATCCCGGCGATCACGAACCCGAGGAACGCGAGGGAGATCCCAACGGCCAGCCCCTCAGGTTGGCCGGCCATGTACCAGAGGACGGTGGCCGTAGCAAGTGCCGCCAAAGGCCAACGGACCAGCGCCATCAGCGGGGCGAAGCGCGGACGGGCGGCCGCCTCGAGATCGGCCAACGAGGCGCCGAGCATCTGAAACGCGGAGCGACCGAGGAGATGGAGGTTGCAGAGGCCGATCGCCGCGCCCGCGAGGACGCTGAAGGCCTGCTCAGGCGTCCACAGGAGCCACGCTAGGGGCGCCACCACGCCGGTCAACGTGAGCGTCCACAAGTAGAGTTCACGGCGCCAGAGATCCCACCTAGGCATCGCCGCGATCTCCCTTATCTGCCGCCGTAGGCGGCCGTGCGGCCCCTTGTCGCGGCTTCGCCGGAGCGCCCGTGAGATCCTCCGCCTCGGCCTTCGCCGCCTCGACCTCAGCCGCCTTCGCCGCCTCCTCCATCGCGAGCTTGCGCTGGAAGGTCTGGGCGGTGCGGACGATCGCCATGATCGCCGCGCCGAGGCCGACGCCGACGCCGATCCAGCGGGTATAGGGCGCCCAGTGGGTGACGTTCTTCTCGAGCCAGATCCCGCCGAAGTGGCCGATCGCGACGGCGACCGCCATCTCGATGCCCACCGAGGCCGCCTCGGCGAGCTCGAACCACTGGGCGCGCTCGGGCCGCTTTCTCGCCATCCGCGCCCCTACCCCTGCCCCTGCGCCGCGACGGCCGCGAAGGCCCCGTCCGCGGCCGCCAGGGTCCGCTCGATCGCCGCCGCGCCGTGGGTGGTCGACACGAAGGCGGCCTCGAACTGCGACGGCGCCAGGTAGACCCCGCGGGCGAGCATCTCGCGGTGGAAGGCGGCGAAGCGGGCGGTGTCGGAGCCCTTGGCGTCCTCGTAGTTCCAGACCTCGCCGCCGCGGAAGAAGCCGCAGAACATCGCCCCGACCTGCGTCGAGCTCAGGGCGACGCCGTGTCGGGCCGCGCGCTCGCCGAGGCCGGCGACCAGCGCCCGGGTGGTCTCCTCGAGCGCGGGGTAGGGGTTCTCGGCCTTCAGGATCTCGAGGGTCGCGCGCCCGGCCGCGACCCCGAGCGGGTTCCCGCTGAGGGTCCCCGCCTGGTACACGGGCCCGAGGGGGGCGATCTTCGCCATGATCTCGCGGCGCCCGCCGTAGGCCCCGACCGGCATGCCGCCGCCGACGATCTTGCCCAGGCAGGTGAGATCCGGGGTGACGCCGAAGCGCTCCTGGGCGCCGCCGAGGGCGACGCGGAAGCCGGTCATCACCTCGTCGAAGATGAGCACCGCGCCGTCCTCGGCGGTGAGCTCACGCAGCCCCTCGAGATAGCCGGGGCGCGGCGGGATGCAGCCCATGTTGCCGGCGATCGGCTCGATGATGATCGCGGCGATCTCCCCCGGGTTGGCGGCGAAGCACTCCTTGACCGCCTCGAGGTCGTTGTAGGGGACGGTCAGGGTGTCGGCGACGGCGGCCTCGGTGACGCCGGCCGAGCCGGGGATCCCGAGGGTCGCCGCGCCGGAGCCGGCCGCCACCAGGAGCATGTCCGCGTGGCCGTGGTAGCCGCCCTCGGCCTTGATGATCTTCGGCCGGCCCGTGTAGCCGCGGGCGAGGCGGAGGGCGCTCATGGTCGCCTCCGTGCCCGACGAGACCATGCGCACGAGGCCGCCGCGCAGGCTCGGGACGAGGTCGCAGACGAGCTCCGCGAAGGCGGTCTCGGCGGCCGTGCAGGCGCCGAAGCTGAGGCCGTCGCGCGCCGCCTTGGCGACCGCCTCGACGACCTCCTCGCGGGCGTGGCCGAGGAGCGCCGGGCCCCAGGTGC
The DNA here is from genome assembly GCA_020431135.1 of Myxococcales bacterium. GTDB lineage: Bacteria > Myxococcota_A > Polyangia > Nannocystales > Nannocystaceae > JADJRG01. Next base: position 14,994 of record JAGQIT010000418.1, read on the forward strand.
CGACGTAGTCGACGAGCTCGGCGCCGTCCTCCGTATAGATGTAGGGGCCGCGGGCCGCCTTGATGAAGGGCGGCTCGCCGCCGACCGAGGCGAAGGCGCGGACCGGCGAGTTGACCCCGCCGGGGATCACCCGCTGGGCGGCGGCGAAGAGCTCGCGGCTGCGCGCGCCGGCGCGGCCGTCGTGGTGGTGGGTCTTGCTCGCGGTCATCAGCGCCTCTGCCTTCTGCAAGCCGCGACCGCGCGTCCGCCAGGCCGCCGGCTAGCGGCCGAGAGTGTGCACCGAGGGCGATCTCAAGTCCAACCCCGCCGCGGCGCCGTCAGAGGTCGGCGTGAGCGTCCTCCTCTGCCGCCGACGGGCCCGCGGAGGCCGACTCGCTGGTCGCCGCCGGCCTCCCGGAGGTCCGCCGCGCCCCTCCGCTCAGAGCTTCGCCCCGGTGAAGCCGATGCACCAGCGGCCCTTCGGCGTCACGTTGTTCGTGGCGATGTCGGCGAAGCTGCCGAACTGACAGCCCGGGGGCCCGGCGTTGTGGAAGAACGTGTGGCCCGGCGGCGGCGCCGTGCCGTCGACCGCGACCCCGAGATCCGAGCCGCTCGGCCCGCTGCCGCCGGCGAGGCCGACACAGAACGGCGCGGTGAGCTCGAGCTCGAGGGCGCTGACGTCCACCGAGTGCGGCCCCTTGCTGACGTCTCCCTGGGCCAGCGGCACGGTGTGCACGGGCGCCCCCGCGGGCTTCGCCCCGTCGTAGGCGTAGAACTCGAGCTGCGGCTCCGCGGGCGCCCCGAGCGTCGCGGCGACGGTGTACTCGACCGACGCGATCGCGAACACGCCGCGCAGCTCGGGGAAGCACTCCTGATCCCACATCCGCGCCGGTACGCCGTTGAAGACGTTGGGGAGCGAGAAGCACCAGAAGGGCTCGCTGCACTGATCGGGGGCGTAGTGGCCGAAGCTCTCGGGCTCCGGCAGCTCGCCGGTGGTGGTGGTCGTCGTCATCTCCCCGGAGGTCGTCGTCTCCGCGGTCGTCGCCTCCCCAGAGGTGACCGAGGTCGTCCCCGAGGCGCTCGTCTCGGAGGTCGTCGAGGTCGAGCTCCCGCCGGAGGTGGCAGAGTCGGATCCCGAGCCGCTTCCGTCGCTCGCGCTCGCGCCCGTGCTCGCGCTGCCCTCGCTGAGGCTCGCTCCCGCCGTCGCCGACGTGGCGCCGAGCGTCTCGGTCGGATCGTCGAAGTCCGGGCTGCTGATCGTGCAGCCGGCGGCGAGCCCCACGGACGCCGCGGCGCGTACTCCAAAGATCCGACCCCAGCGCATGGCCTCGACGATAGCACGCTGGCACAAAGCGCTGGTCCACACGCGCCGCGTACNNCCCTCTGCGCAGCCCTGCCCGCCTACCCCTCACGCAGCGCCGCGAGATCGGCGAGGCTCGGCCCACAGAACCCGAGCGCCTCCTCTGCAGGGGTCCCCGCGTCGACGGCGTCGGCGATCCTGTGGATCACCTCCCCGCGCTCGTAGGCCCAGTACATCAGGCAGCTCGGATCGTCGGTGTGCCCGGGGTGCGCGGGGTCCTCATGCGGCTCGACCATCGGCGCGCCGTTATTGACGAGGCCGAACACATGGCCGAACTCGTGGGCCAAGACCCCGAGCTCGGCGCTGCGGCAGGCCTGGCTCGACAGCCCGCGCCCGCCCTTCCCGGAGGCGCACGCGTCCATGAGCCCCTCCTGGAAGAGCGCCACATGACCGCCGTCCCAGGCGAGCCCGAGATGCGCGCCGCCATCCTCACCGTAATAGGCGCCGTCGAGGAGGAGGACGTGGACCTTGATCGCGTCGCCGTCGACCTCGAGATCGCGGCGCTCGTCGCCGAGGTCGACGAGCTCGGCGAAGCTCCAGGCCGCCCCGTCGTGGGCCCGCGGCAGGGTGTCGTCGACGATCACGACGACCCCTCCCGGCTTGTCGACGAGGCCCTCGACGACGTCGACGAGCGCCGCCTGGACGTCGCTCGCCAGGCTCAACCCCTCGACAGCGTCGACCTCGATGACCAGGCGCGGGTAGGGATCCGCGCGGACGAAGTCGACGGGCGAAGGCTCCTCGCCGGCCGACGGACCGCAGGCCAGCGCCGCCCCGATCGCCAGGGCGACGCTCCGCGCCGCACGCCACGCCCGCGCCCCGATCATTGCGGCTCGTAGTTGAGGTAGAGGACCGCGCGGTAGACCCGCGCCGCCTTGTACTCGCCCTTGATGTAGAGGCTGAGGTCGAAGTCGTCGCTGAGCGCGAGGCCGTTGATCGTCACGCCGTCGTGCTCCTCGCTCATGGCCTGGAGCGTAGGCTCCATCCAGCCGGCGCTCAAGGCGAGCGGCGACTCCTCGCCGTCGACCCAGTCGAGGAGGTTGACGATCGTCGCGATCGCCTCGCCGGTCTCGTACTTCGCCTCGCCCTTGCGCAGCGGCTGGGCGGCGCAGTTCTCGAGCGGGATCTCGACCCCCGGGAGGTCCTGGCCGAACTTCGCCGAGCGCAGGCGCCAGCGCGGGCCGGAGCCGGTCACCGGATCGGCCTCGAAGGGCTCGCGGTCGGTCGACGTGTACCAGGCGTTGGTGTAGCCGCCGCGGAGATCCGAGGAGAGCCCGTCGGGGTCGGCGAAGGCCGGGTTGCGCAGGGTCGTCCCCGCCGGGATGAAGTCGCCGTCGCCCTCGTAGCAGTCGACGGTCGACACCCAGCGGCCGTCGTCGAGCACCTCGTAGGCCGGCTTTCGCCCGGTCGCCGCCTCGTTCTCGAAGTCCTCCGGGCGGATCTGGTCGTTCGGGCTGTTGCTCACCGTGTGGACGACCGCGAGATCGGCCTTGGTGATCCTGTAGACCTGGTCGCCCTTCCACTCCTCGGGCAGCGGGATGCGGACGTTCAGGCGGACGTCGGTCGGCCGCTTGTCGTAGGTGCCCCAGCGGTAGAGCACCTTGCCGTCGTCCTTTTGCGTGACCGAGAAGTCGGTCGTGAAGGCCATCTGCTCGAGGTCAAATTCGTAGGGCGAGAGCGTCGTCGGATCGACGTCGTAGGCGACGTCGAGGGGCTCGCAGACCTCCCACACCGGGTCGTTCGGGTCGCCGGAGACCGGGTCGTAGAACATGTAGGGGAGCGTCTCGTCGCAGGTGAGGACGTGCTCCATCGTCGAGAAGTGCTCGGTCGAGCACTTGACGAACGCGCCGCCGACACCGGCGCACCAGCCCCCGGCGAGCGCCCCCGTGCGGAAGGCGACCGTCGGATCGGTGCTGATCGCGACGCCCTCGAGCTCGTTGTCGTCGGGGTCGAAGAGCTCGCCGATCCAGCCCTCGCTGTACTCGCCGTCGCGGAGCCGCGGCTCGGCGCCGACGAAGTCGATCGCCGTGAAGCCGAAGGCCGAGTCGATCGGGTAGAGGGTCGCGCT
>JAGQIT010000027.1 GCA_020431135.1 Myxococcales bacterium
GACGCCGCGATCGACCGCGACCTCGCGGCCTACTTCGCCCTCGGCGTCGAGCACATCCTCGTCGGCGTCGACCACCTCGTCTTCCTCCTCGGCCTCGTGATCGTCGGCGGCCGGACGCGGAATTGGGTGGCGATGATCACCGCCTTCACCGTCGGCCACTCGATCAGCCTCGGCCTCGCCGCCCTCGGGCTCCTCGCGCCGTCGCCGGCGCTCGTCGAGCCGCTGATCGCCGCGTCGATCGTCTACGTCGGCCTCGAGAACCTCCTCACCCGCGACCTCCGGGCGCTCCGCCGGCGCTGGCGGATCACCTTGCCCTTCGGCTTCATCCACGGCTTCGGCTTCGCCGGCGCGCTGCTCGAGATCGGCCTGCCGCCCGGGGAGGAGGCGGCGGTTCTCGCCCTCTTCAACCTCGGCGTCGAGGTCGGTCAGCTCGCGGCGCTCGCGGTGATCGCCCTCGTCCTCGCCGGCGTCGCGGCGATCCCCGGCCTGCGCGAGCGCCCGTGGCAGCGGGTCGTCAGCGTCGGCATCGTCCTCGCGGGGCTCGGCTGGCTGATCGCGCGCGTGCTCGAGCTGGCCGGCTGAGGTCGCCGCTGCGGCGTCGCAGATCCGCGCAGGCGGGCGCGCTCGCACCCCGTCGTCAGTCCGGCTACCCTTGCAGGCGTGCGATGAACGTCGCGCGAGGTGAACGTTCGGACAGCCTCCAGACGAGGAGACCGTCCGAGTCTTCGCCGCACCCCCTCAGAGCCGGAGGCCGCCGATGACCGAATCACCGCGCCAGCCGACGCATCACGACGCGCTCCTGCGCGACGCGGCCGCGCTCGACGAGGCGCTCGCGTGGGGGCGCAGCTCGACGGCGCCGCTGTGGCACCTGGCGATCGCGGCGACGCGGATGATCCAGGCGCGCCGCTACGCGGAGGCGCTGCGGATCTACGACGTCATCCTCGCCTCGCGCACGCTCGACCTCAGCGCCTACTGCAACGCGCTGTGGGTCGTGCAGGAGGACAACACCGGCCTGCCGCGCGACCCGGAGCGCGCGCGTCGCTACCTCGGCGCCTGCCTGCTCCACGCCTCGACGAACCCGGCGATCCACCTCAACGCCGCCGGCGTGCTCGTCGAGCTCGGGGAGCCGGAGGCCGCGTTAGGCCAGCTCTTCGCCGCCGTCTACCGCGAGGTCGACGTCCGCGAGGCGCTCGCTGGCGGGCTCTTCGCCCCGCTGCACACGCGCGCGCGCTGGCCCGAGCTGCGCGCCCTGGCGGCGCCGCGCAGCTTCGGCGCGCTCCTCGTCCGCGTCGGCGCCGAGGGCCTCGAGGAGCTCGACTGGAACGCCCATCGCCTCGCCCGCAGCGCGAGTCCGGAGCAGACCTTCGCCGCGCTCCGCCTCGCCCTCGACGACCCCGACCCGCGCCTGCGCCAGCACGCCGTGCGTCACCTGTGCTGGTGGCGCGAGGAGCCCGAGTACGACTGGTGCTTCCCCAACCCCGCCTGGCTGTCGCGGTGGCACCAGGAGCTGACGCCGCGCGTCGTCGAGGGCGTGGCGATCGAGGCGCTCTTCGAGCGCGTCGACGGCGATCTCCGCGGCCCCGCGGCGCACACGGCGATGCACAGCTTCGACATCCTCTGCCGCGTCTGCGCCGGGGTACCCGGCTTCGCCGCAGGTCTGCGGCGCGTCGCGCCGACGCTCGCCGAGCTGCTCCGCAGCGGGGACATCGGCCTGCGCGACCAGCTCCTCGACGGGCTCTTTTGGATCGCGGGCTACCCCGCCCACGCGGCGCCGCTGCGCGAGCACCTCGTCGCGCCGATCATCGACAACCTCACGGCGCTCTCGCGGCTCTGCAGCCTCTCGGACATGGAGAAGGCGCTCCGCGATCAGGTCGATCACAGCGTCAAGGTGCTCGGCGACCTCGACGAGCTCGGCCCCGTCCAGGCGACGCTGCGCCGGATCGTCGAGGACGCCCGCGGCGAGGTGCGGGACGTCCACCTGCGCGACCGACTCGCCGCGCTCTGCGAGCGCTGAGGCGATTGCACGCGGCTCTGGCCCCCGGGCAAACCCGCCAGCGAAGCTGCCTATGTTGCTCGGCCACAGCTGCGACTGTGGGCCGGTCACTCCATACGGTCTTGGGGGCGCTCGCCCGCCGCCGCGCCGCTCGCTCGACTAGGACAGCGCTTCGTCCAGAAGTCTGAGCGCCAGAGGCCAATTCTCCTGGTGCCCAATGCGGGACCTCTCGGAGACGAGGCCCGAATGGGTCAACCGGATCTCTGTAGCCTCGCCCTTGGGGATGAGCTCGACTCGCAGGACGGTCTCGGCCCCTTCAGTGCCCTCGGAGGTCCCGTTGCCCGTCATCCACGTCATCTCGATGAGCCTGTTCGCAACCAGGTCGAGGAAGCGCCCGTAGTGGGGATGGCGGCCCCACTCGTCCCGATTGTAGAAGAAGTACGGCTGCCCTGGCTCCGGCACCATGGCGAGCGTTCCGGGTTGCGCGAACCAGATGTCGAAGCGCTCTGTCCACGCGGCGAAGATCGCCTCGGGGGTCGCGTTGACCGTGGTCTCGCAGGTCGCTTGCAGCGGTCGAGTGGAGAGATCGGGGCGGGGAACTGTGCTCACGGGAACCTCAGGAGTCTGTCGATTCAAGGCCCGCGTGTACCACAGGGCCACGCTCGACGCGCGCGGCGGGGGTCGAGGCGCAGCCGAGCCGTTGTCGACGGTGATCGCCGCGGGCGCTCCACGCTCTCGGACCGGCCTCTCGACGCTGGCCGCCAGCGTCGTAGTAGAGACTGGCTGAAGAGCGGGCGCACCTCAGAGGAGCTTCGGCGAGCAGTCCTCGAGCTTGTCGATGTCGTCGGTCTTCATCGCGCACTCGATCTCGGCCTTCGTCCCCTGCTCCATGCAGGTGACGATCATGTCGGCGCGCACCTCCTCGAGGATGTCCTCGACCAGCTTTGACTGCTCACCGGCCTCGGCCATCGTCAGCTTCTCGAAGTGGTCGTAGAACTCGTCGCAGGTCCCCTTGTCGAGGCCGTCGCCGCGGGTCTTGCCGTGGAGGACGACCTCGATGTCGTGCTCGGCCTCCTCGCACTCGGCGAGCTCCTCGGCGGTCTTGGCCTCGAGGAGGCAGTGGGCGAGGTCCTCGTAGATCTCGGGGCCGATCTTCGCCAGCCAGTGCTCGGTGTCCTTGACGCAGCCGTCGAGCGCGTCGGGGGTCTCGCGGACCTCGGTGACGTGCTTGCACACGGCCTTGACGCTCGGGAGCTTCTCGGCGTGGTGCGAGAGGCCGCGGAGCTTCTCGTTGTCGAAGTCCTCCTCGGCCTCGAGGACCGCCGCGGTGCGGGCGAGGACGCCCGACTTGTCGCGCTCGCGGTCGAACTGCCTCTTCGGCTTGGCGGCGGCGTCGCCTTCGCCCTCCTTCGCGGCGTCGCCTTCGCCCTCCTTCGCGGCGTCGCCTTCGCCCTCCTTCGCGGCCTCACCTTCGCCCTCCTTCGCGGCCTCACCGGCTTCGGCCGCTTTGGCCTTGTCGGCGTCGGCTTTGCCGGCGTCGGGTTTGTTGCCGCCGCAGGCGACGAGGAGCGAGAACGCAGCGATGGACCACACGCGGAGGAACGTCATGGGTCGAAGGTAGCGGGGCTCAACGCACGAACGCAAATGCGTGAATTATTCGGCGTACCTCAAGTTCACGAGACAAAGGGGGCGCAGCGCCTATGTACGGCGTTCTGCGCCCCCTCCGGCGGCCGTCGGCCGCGGCGCCGCTAGAAGACGGGCTTGTGCAGGGTGAGCCGGACGCTGCGCAGGCCGAGGCGGTTGCTGCCGCCGGAGGGGTCGACCTGGAGGGCCTGGAAGTCGTCGCCGGGCTTGAGGCAGTTGGCCGGGAGCTCCGCCCCGGCGGGGTCGGCCCACCACGAGTTCGACAGCATCACCTGGGCGCCGCAGCCGAACTTCGGGTTGAGGAGGTCGACGGTCACCGACGACGACACCGAGATCGACCGGCCCTCGACGCACACCGTCGCGCTCTCGTAGGACTGCAGCGTCTTGAGGCCGAGCATGATGCGGATCCACTTGTTGCCCGAGCCGATGTCGCAGACCGTCCCGTAGGGGTCGTTGTAGTTCATCACCGGCCCGCCGGCGGCGTTGATCTCCGGCCAGTCGTTGCCGGCCGGCGCCCACTGGGGCTCGCCGAAGCCGGGGGTGCTCGAGTACTGCCACTTCGGGCTGTAGCACGAGCCGGCGTTCTTGTAGTTGATGTCGAGCCAGATGCCGTCCTCAGGGAAGCCGCACGGGTCGGCGCCGAAGTTGGTCTTGACGCAGTTGTTGGCGCAGTCGTCGAAGGCCTGCTGGTTGCCGTCGTCGCACTCCTCGCCCGGCTCGACGATGCCGTTGCCGCAGACCGCCATCGCCTGCTCGACGCAGGTCCCGGCCTCGCACATCAGGCCCTGGTTGCAGCTCTGGCCGTCGCAGGGGCAGCCCTCGGTGCCGAGCGGGCAGACGGGCGCGTCCTTGCACTCGCTGGTGCAGCCGTCGAGGTCGTCGTCGTTGCCGTCGTCGCACTCCTCGCCCGGCTCGACCACGCCGTTGCCGCAGACCGGCTCCGCGTCGACGACGCAGGTGCCGGCGTCGCAGATCAGCGCGCCCTCGCAGGTGTCGTCGCCGAAGCAGGGGCAGCCCTCGGTGCCCTCGGGGCAGGCGTCGGTGTCGGAGTCGCTGCCGCTGTCGGTGACGGTCGCGGCGGTGTCGGTCGCGGTGTCGCCCGTCGTGTCGCCGGTGTCGCCGGTCGTTCCGGTGGTGCCGTCGGAGTCGGTCGCCGTGCCGTCGGAGTCGGAGGCGCTGGCGCTGGCGCTGGCGGAGCCGTCGGAGTCGGAGTCGGAGGCGCTGGCGGAGGCGCTGGCAGAGGCGGAGGCGCTGGCGCTGGCGCTGGCGGAGGCGGAGCCGTCGGTCGCGGAGGCGGAGCTGTCGGTCGCCGACGTCGGCGCGATGGTGTCCTCGCCGAGGGGATCCGAGGCGCCGGAGCCGTCGGTCGCGGTCGCGGAGTCGGAGGCCGTCGCGGAGCCCGAGGCGCTGTCATCCCCGCTGCACGCGAGGTTCAGGGCGAAGGGGAGCGCGACGAGGGCGTAGGTCAGGCGACGCATGGGCCGCGCAAGCTACCCGCGCGTGCAGAAGCGCGCAAGCGCGTCGCTGTGAGTTAGGGCGCTGGTGCAAGCGCCTATCTCGGCGGCGCCAGGCTGCCCGCGTGGTCGACGTGCGCTCTCGCGGCGAAGTCGTCGGCGCTCTCGGCTTCGTCAGAGCGCAGCGGCACCCGGCGTACCGCTCCGGCGAAGCGTGAGGGTCGACGAGGGCGCCTCCTCCGTCCTCCTAGCGCCAGCGCGCCATGAGCACGCCGCCGAGCGCCGCCGCGTAGAAGAACGCGGAGACGTAGGGCAGGCCGAGGCTGACGAAGCCGGGGAGGGGGAGCGAGAGGGCGTATGTCCCGCAGACCAGGCAGGTCGCGGCGATGGCGGTGCGCAGCGCCTTCTTCTGCCGGCGCTGCGCGGCCTCCTCCTGCAGGCGCAGCGTCCCCGGGGCGATGCCGACGGCGACCTTGCCCTCCTGGATGTCGCTGAGGACCGCCGGGAGCTGCTGCGGCAGCGAGCGGAGCACCCGCGAGAGCATGTGGAAGTCGGCGAGCGCCGTCTGCTTGAGGCGGTCGGGCGAGTAGCGCTCAGCGACCATCTTCTCGATGAACGGGCGCGCGAGCTCGATCGGGTCGACGTCGGGGGCGATCGACTTGGCGAGGCCCTCGGTCGTGACGATCGCCTTAAACATCATCGTGAAGTCGGTCGGCATCCGCACGTTGTGGCGGGTCGCGCCGGCGACGAGCTCGCCGAAGAGCTCGCCGATCTGGATCTCCGACAGCGGCACGCCGACGAGGTAGCGCTCGGCGACCTCGACGACGTCGTCCTCGAAGTCCTGGTAGTTGACCCGCCCCTTGTGGATCGCCAGCGAGTAGAAGGTCCGCGCGACCGCCTGGAGGTCCTCGTTGATCACCGCCCAGAGGACGTCGATCAGCTTGTCCTTCATCGCCGGCGACAGGCGGCCGACCATGCCGCAGTCGATGATCGCGAGGCCGTTGTCGTCCTGGACGAAGACGTTTCCAGGGTGGAGGTCGCCGTGGAAGAAGCCGTCGATGAAGAGCATCTTGTAGGAGGCGCCGAAGTAGCTCTCGATCAGCGGGTCGGTGTCCTCGCCCGACTCGAGGACCTCGGAGAACTTGCGCCCGCGGACGAACTCCATGCACAGGACCTCGGCGGTCGTCAGGTCGTCGTAGACCTTCGGCAGGCGGATCTTCGGCTCGTCGGCGAAGTTCCGGCGGAAGCGCTCGATGTTGCGGGCCTCGTGGACGAAGTCGAGCTCCTGGGCGAGCGACTTGGCGAAGCCGGCGATCACCCCGCGCAGGTCCATCAGCTCGGCCTCGAGGAACGCCTCCTCGAGGTAGCCCGCGATCGCCAGCATGATGTTGAGGTCGGACTGGATCGTCCGCCGCAGCCCCGGGCGCTGGATCTTGAGGACGACCTCCTCGCCGCTCGTCAGGACCGCGCGGTGGACCTGGGCGATGCTCGCCGAGGCCAGCGGCTCCTCGTCGAGCTCGGCGAAGCGCGCGCGGTAGTCGGGGCCGAGGTTCTGCCGGAGCTGGGCGTCGATCGCCTCGAAGTCGACCGGCGTCACCTGATCCTGGAGGGTCGTCAGCTCCTGGGTGAGCGCCTCCGGGAGGAGGTCCGTGCGCGTCGACAGGATCTGGCCGAGCTTGACGAAGGTCGGCCCCAGGGCGGTGAAGGCGGCGACCAGGCGCTTGCCGGTGTCGGGGCTGCCGGCGGCGGCGCGGGTGAGGGCGGCGCCCTCGTACTCGAACTCGATCTGGAGCTCGCGCCGGAGCTTGAGCTGGGCGATGAACCAGCCGAAGCCGTGGCGGACGAAGACCGTGGCGATCTCGCGGAAGCGCGCGACGTCCTTGGCGCCGGTGACGAGGGCCCGGGACGAGCTGACGATCGTGCGGAGGACCGACACGCGCGGAGTATACGTGCTCGGGCCGGCCCCTGCCCCGGCGGCGCGGCGCCGGCGATCGCGGGCTGGGGCGGCCTCGTGCGCCCTTGCCCGGGCGGCGGGCGGCCTGCTATCCCCGCGGCCGATGGCGGCGACGGCGACAGATCCGGCAGCGACAGACGAGGCGACGGCCCGCGGCGAGAGGCTCGGGCAGGCGCTCCTGCGCCGGATCTCCCGGGCCAACCGCCGCTTCGGCATGATCGAGGCCGGCGACCGCGTGATGGTGGCGATCTCCGGCGGCAAGGACTCGTGGGCGCTCCTCGACCTCCTCCGTCGCTACCGTCGCCGCCTCCCCTTCGACTTCTCGATCGTCGCCGTCAACCTCGACCAGGGCCACCCCGGCTTCCCGGTCGACGTTCTCCGCGCGTACCTCGAGGCCGAGGGCTACGACCACCGGATCGTCCACAGGGACACCTATTCGGTGGTCAAGCGCGAGATCCCCGCGGGCAAGGCCTACTGCCCGCTGTGCTCGCGCCTGCGCCGGGGGATCCTCTACGCGACGGCGGCCGAGCTCGGGGCGACGAAGATCGCCCTCGGCCACCACCGCGACGACCTGATCGAGACCCTCCTCCTCAACCAGTTCTTCGCCGGCCAGCTCAAGTCGATGGCGCCGAAGCTGCGCTCCGACGACGGGCGCAACACGATCATCCGCCCGCTGGCGCTGTGCGGCGAGGCCGAGATCGCCGCCTACGCCGACTGTCGCCGCTTCCCGATCGTCCCCTGCGATCTGTGCGGCTCGCAGGAGAACCTCCGGCGCCAGCAGGTGAAGGCGCTCCTCGGCGAGCTCGAGCGGACGATCCCCGGGATCCGCGAGAGCCTCCTCGCCGCCGCCGGCAACCTCAAGCTCTCGCATCTCCTCGACGGGCGCTTCCTCGAGGATGGCGACGACTGCGAGGACGACGGCGAGGGCTCGCCGCGCTCGCGCGATGACGCGGACGACGGCGGCTTGATCCCGGTCGCGTCGCTGCGCCGACGCGCGTAGCTCAGCGGGCGCTCCCAGGCGCCTTGCGGTCGACGAGCACCGGGAACTTGCGGCGGGCGTCGGCGACCCGCTCGGGGTCGATCTCCGCGAAGAGGATCGTCGGGTCGCCGGCCGCGGACGCGAGGGTCTCGCCCCACGGATCGATGATCGCTGAGTCGCCGCTGTACTCGATGTCGTCGCCGACGCCGACCCGGTTGACGCCGACCACGTAGGCCTGGTTCTCGATCGCCCGCGCGCGCAGGAGCGTGCTCCAGTGGTGGCGCCGGCGCTTCGGCCAGTTGGCGACGACGACGTAGGCGTCGACCTCCTTGGCCTGCTCCCAGAACTCGTCGGCGAAGCGTAGGTCGTAGCAGATGAAGAAGCCGATCCGCAGGCCGTCGATGTTCAGGCGCAGGTGCTCCTCGCCGGCCTCGTAGTAGAGGTGCTCGTCGGCGAAGGTGAAGGGGTGGAGCTTCTGGTAGCGGTGGATCTCGCCGCCGGGGCCGACGATCACCAGGGTGTTGTGCGGGCGCTTGGAGCTCGGCAGGAGCTCGGGGAGCGAGCCGCAGATCCAGATGTTGTGGAGGTGCGCCTGGTCGAAGAGGAAGGTCGAAGAGGGGCCGCCCGGCGGCTCGACGATCGCGTCGGTCTTCATCGAGAAGCCGCAGGCGAACATCTCCGGGAGGACGACCATGCGCGCGTCGGCGGCCGCGGCCGCGGCGATCAGCGGGCGGAGGCGGGCGAAGTTCGCCTCGGGGTCCTCCCAGACGATGTCGGATTGGATGGCGGCGACCTTCATGGCCCGAGGCTACACGAAAGGGCGCGGCGGCTCCGCGGCAAAAGACGCCGCCGGCCCCCGTGAGGAGGCCGCGACGGCGCCGTGACGACCCCCGCAGCGGGCGCCCGTCAGCGCGCCGCGTCGCCCGCGGGGCGGAGCCTCTGCAGGCGCTCGATCGCCCCGTCGAGGATCGGATCCGACTTGCAGAACGCCCAGCGCACGAGGTGGCGGCCCTCGTGGCGGCCCTCGTAGAAGACCGACGGGGGGATCGCCGCGACGCCGACGCGCTCGGGGAGCGCGCGGCAGAACTCGACGTCGTCGGCGAAGCCGAGCGGGCGGATGTCGGTGAGCGCGAAGTAGGTGCCGGCCGGCGTGAGGACGTCGAAGCCGGCGCGCGCGAGGCCAGCGCAGAGGCGATCGCGGCGGCGGCGGTAGTCGCTGACGAGCTCCGAGTAGAAGTCGTCGCCGAGGCCGAGGGCGTGGGCGATCGCGTGCTGGAAGGGGTTGGCCGTGCAGAAGGTGATGAACTGGTGGGCGCAGCGCAGGGCCGCCGAGATCGCCGGCGGCGCGCAGGTCCAGCCGATCTTCCACCCGGTGAAGGAGAAGGTCTTGCCGGCCGACGAGATGACGATCGTCCGCTCCTGCATCCCGGGGAGCGTCGCCAGCGGCACGTGCTCGCCGTCGTAGACCAGGTGCTCGTAGACCTCGTCGGTGATCGCCAGGATCCCGCGCTCCTTGCACAGCGCGGCGATGTGCTCGAGCTCCGCGCGGCCGAACACCTTCCCGCTCGGGTTGTGCGGCGTGTTGAGGAGGATCGCCCGCGTCCGCGGCGTGATCGCGGCCTCGAGCTCGGCGGGGTCGTAGCTGAAGTCCGGCGGGCGCAGCGTGACCAGCCGCGGGGTCGCCCCCGCCATCGACACGCTCGCGCGGTAGGAGTCGTAGTAGGGCTCGAAGAGGACGACCTCGTCGCCGACCTCGCAGATCGCCTGGAGAACCGCGAAGATCGCCTCTGTGGCGCCCGAGTAGACGGTGATCTCGCTCAGCGGGTCGTAGCGGAGGTCGTAGAAGCGCCGCTGATGCGCGGCGATCGCCTCGACCAGCGGGCCGATCCCGGCCATCCGGCAGTATTGGTTGTGACCGGCGCGGATCGCCTCGATCGCCGCCTCCTTGACGGACTCCGGGCCGTCGAAGTCCGGGAAGCCCTGCCCGAGGTTGAGCGCGTCGTGCTCGATCGCGAGGCGGGTCATCTCGGTGAAGATGGTCGTGCCGAAGCCCTGGAGGCGCGCGCTGAGGTAGGGTTGCCGGGTGGTCATCGTCGGCGGATGGTCGCATGGTTTTGCGCCGCCCTCGGTGCCCGCGCGGCGGGCGTGCGGGTGAGACTCCAGTCACACGCGAAGCGGCGCTGGAGGGCGGGGCAGCGCCGGTTTTCAGCGGATCTCTTGGTGATATAGTCCCGCCATGTTGAGCGCCTCGGATCCTGTCGACCTCAGAGAACTCGCCGCCTCTACGGCAAGCGGCGGAGCCCGCGAGTCGACGATGGCGGGGCGCCTGGTCGGCTCGGAGATCCTCAAGATCGCGGCCGCGATCCGCAGGCTCAAGGCTGAGGGCGCCGATGTCTGTGACTTCACGGTCGGCGACTTCCGCCCGGCGGAGTTCCAGATCCCCGACGCGCTGCGCGACGGGATCAAGGCGGCGCTCGACGAGGGCCAGACCTTCTACCCGCCGTCGGCCGGCACCCCCGAGCTGCGCGCCGCGGTGCTCCGCTTCTACGAGCGCGAGCTCGGCCTGCGCTACCCCGAGGAGTCGGTGCTCGTCGCCGGCGGCGCGCGGCCGCTGATCTACGGGATCTACCGCGCGGTCGTCGATCCCGGCGACAAGGTCGTCTATCCGGTCCCGAGCTGGAACAACAACCACTACACGACGATGCTCGGCGCCCGCGGGGTCGCGGTGATCTGCGGCCCCGAGACCCGCTTCCTCCCCGACCCGGAGGCGCTGATCGCCGAGTTCGACGGCGCCCGCCTCGTCTGCCTGTGCTCGCCGCTCAACCCGAGCGGGACGGCGCTGACCGAGGACGCGCTGCGGCGGATCTGCGAGGCGATCATCGACGAGAACCGGGCCCGCGAGGGCCGCGGCGAGCGCCCGCTCTACCTCCTCTACGATCACATCTACTGGCAGCTCTGCTTCGGCGACACCCGCCACGTGACGCCGCCCGCGCTGGTCCCGGAGATGGCCCGCTTCACCCTCTTCATCGACGGGATCTCCAAGGCCTTCGCCGGCACCGGGATCCGCGTCGGCTGGGGGATCGGCCCGGTCGACGTGATCAAGCGGATGAGCGCGATCATCGGCCACGTCGGCGCCTGGGCGCCGCGGCCGGCCCAGCTCGCCAGCGCCGCGCTCCTCGACGACGAGGACGCGATCGCCAGCTACCACGCCGTGATGAAGGTCGGCATCTCGACGCGCCTCGATCGCCTGCACGCCGGCCTCCAGGCGCTGCGCGAGGAGGGCCTCGCGGTCGACAGCATCCCGCCGATGGGCGCGATCTACCTGACCGTGCAGATCAACCCCTTCGGCAAGACGACGCCGGACGGCGCGGTGCTGAAGACCAACGAGGACGTCCGTCGCTACCTCCTCGAGCGGGCGAAGATCGGCATCGTCCCCTTCCAGGCCTTCGGCGTCCCCGGCGACGACGGGTGGTTCCGCTTCAGCGTCGGCGCGGCGTCGCTCGACGCGATCGACGCGACGATCCCCCGGCTGCGCGACGCCCTCCAGGCGCTGCGCTAGGCGGCCTGCTCGGTCGTTCGCCGCGCTCGCGCGGTGATGCAGGCGGCGCGGCGAGTCCCGCTAGCGCGGCGCCTCTTCGGCGCTGACGTGTCGGGGCTCGTCGGCGGGCGGGAGCGCCTCCGGAGCGCGCCCCTCCCGGAGCGCCTCCGCGGCGTCGCGCTCCGCGAGCAGGCGCGCGAAGCGGGCCTTGTAGCGGGCGAAGAGCTCGCGGCTGACCTCGCGCGGATCGAGGTCGGCGCCGGCGGTCTCGATGATCGGCCAGAGCTCGAGGGTGTAGACCGCGACCCCGTGGTGGGTCTCGTACCAGTGCTGGCCGCGCATCAGCAGCGGCTGGTTGGGGCCGATGAAGAGCGGGACGATCGGCACCTCGGCGCGGATCGCCGCCTCGATCGCCCCGCGGTGGAAGCGACGCAGGCGATCCTTGTCCGAGCGCGTGCCCTCCGGGAAGATGATCATCGGCGTCCCGGCGCGCAGGGTCTCGACCATCGCGTCGAGGGTCGGGGTGCCGTCGTCATCGTCGTCGGGGCTCGACGCGGGGATCCAGCCGGCGGCCTCGATCATCCGCCCGAGGCTCGGCTTGGCGAACCACTTGCGGCCGACGACGGTGGACAGCTCCGGGAAGCGCTCCATCACGATCGTCACGTCGATCAGCGTCGGGTGGTTGGCGATCATGACGTAGCCGCCCTCGGGGAAGCCCGCGGGCAGCGGCGACCAGCGGATGTCGACCATGCGGATCATCCGGCAGTAGCGGACGAAGCCGCGGGTGGCGAAGCGGGCCATCCCCTTGAAGCGGCGGCGGCGGACCTCCCTGTCGAAGGTCAGGCTGAGGAGCGGCACCATGATCCACGAGATCACGAACGCGCCGACGAAGAAGACGAGGAACGC
>JAGQIT010000419.1 GCA_020431135.1 Myxococcales bacterium
GGGCCGATGCCGACCTTCACCGCGTCGACGCCGGCCTCGATGAGCGCGAGCGCGGCCGCCCCCGTGGCGATGTTGCCGGCGATCAGCGAGATCTCCGGGAAGGCGTCGCGGACCTCACGGACGGCGTCGATGACCCCCTTCGAGTGGCCGTGGGCGGTGTCGACGACGAGCACGTCGACGCCCTGATCGACGAGCACCTGGGCGCGCGCCATCGCGTCGGGGCCGGTGCCGATCGCCGCGCCGACGCGCAGGCGGCCGCGATCGTCCTTCATCGCGTGCGGGTGCGACTCGGCGCTGAGGATGTCCTTGACGGTGATGAGCCCGAGGAGCTCGCCCGTGTGGTTGACGACGAGGAGCTTCTCGATGCGGTGCTTGTGCAGCACCTGCTTGGCGCGCTCGAGGGTGATCCCCTTCTCGACGGTGATCGGCGTCCGCGTCATGACGTCGCCGACCGACTGCGCGAGGTTGGTCTCGAAGCGGATGTCGCGGCTCGTCAGGATGCCCACGGGCCGGCCGAAGCGGACGACCGGGAGGCCGCTGATCCGGTGGCGGCGCATCAGCTCGAGCGCCTGGCTGAGGGTCTGCTCGGGCGCGATCGTCACCGGGTCGGTGATCATTCCGCTCTCGGTGCGCTTGACCCGGCGGACCTCGGCGGCCTGCTCCTCGGGGGGGAGGTTCTTGTGGATCACCCCGAGGCCGCCGTGGCGGGCCATGCAGATCGCGGTCTCGGCCTCCGTGACCGTGTCCATCGCGGCGGACACCATCGGAATCCGCAGGTCGATCTTGCGGGTCAAACGGGTCCCGACCTCGACCTGCGACGGCAGCACCTCGCTGTAGCCGGGCACCAGCAGGACGTCGTCGAAGGTCAGGGCCTCGCTGAGCACGGTCGGATGCGATTGGTCAGCCATAGCGACGAGCGGAAGTATAGGGGGAAGCGCGCGACGCTGACCACCCTCGCGCCGGCCGAGCGCGTGAGCCCGCCCATGACGTCGAGGTCGCCGGAGCGTCGCCGGGAGGTGCCCCTCGAGACCGCTTTGCGCTACTATCCTGGGGTTTTCTGGCCCCGCTGTCCCCGGCGGGAGACACCCGCGTCGATGTCCTGCCGATCCCCCCACCGGTCTGCGTCCGCAGCCACCGCGCTCGCCAGGAGGTCGCCGTGCGCCTGACCCCGGTCGTCGTCGTCGTCATCCTCGCCGCGATGGTCGGGATCCGCCTGGGCGTCGCCCCGGTCTTCGGCTTCGAGACCCTCTTCCAGAGGGCTATCGAGGCGTCTGCGGGCCTCGGGGTCCTCGCCGCCGCCCTCGCCTTTGAGCGCGGCGATCCGCCGCTGCGCCCGTGGGCGACCCTCGCCGCGGCGATGCTCATCGTCCCCCTCGCCCGCCTCACGCTCTACCTCGATCTCAGCGCCGGCGACGCGAAGGTCGGCTACCTCCTCTTCATCCTCTCCAACATCCTCTGCATCGTCGCCCTCCTCGGCTTCCGCAGCATGCTCGTCAGCACCGGGCTGACCCCGGAGTGGACCTCTTCGGCGCGGATCCGCGCGGTCGTCGTCGCCGGGATCATCGTCGCCGCCTGCATCGGCCTGATCTCGGCCCAGCTCAACGAGATGGGGGACCTCAGCGCGATGACCACAGCGGGGGCGATCAGCGCGTCGGTCACGTTGATCAGCATCATCGCCGACGCGGTGATCTTCGGCATCGGCCTCCTCCTCGTCCGCCTGGTCGCGCCGATGATGGGCGGCAGCGTCGCCCAGCC
>JAGQIT010000028.1:0-214 GCA_020431135.1 Myxococcales bacterium
GCCGCCGCCGGCTTCGCCGAGGTCGAGCCCTGCGCCGCCGACGAGGCGACGTCGACCTTCGCCTGCACCTACCGCAGCGCCGATCGCCTCGCCCACCTCGACGTGACGACGTCCGGCGGCTCGAGCGAGTACCTCAACCTCGCGATGCACCTCCTCCCCGCCGGACACGCGCCGATCGCCGCGCTGCCCGGCCGCTGCGTCACGCCGCCCGAGC
>JAGQIT010000028.1:311-28431 GCA_020431135.1 Myxococcales bacterium
CTCGACGGCGACGGCCGCGGCGAGGTCCTCGTACCGCACAAGCGCAGCCGCGAGTGCCCCTGGGAGACCCCCCACGACGTCTACATCATGCGCGGCGACTGCGGCCACAGGATCGGGACGATCACCGGCTTCATCACCGACAAGGCGGCGATCGCCCCCTTCAGCGCCGGCCTCCGCGAGCTCACGACCGAGTCGTCGTGGGCCGACCACAGCCCGATGCCGACAGGCGCCGACGACGAGGCCCGGCGCAAGGAGCTCGCGGCCGAGCACGCCGAGGTCAAGAGGAAGACCGGGCGCGCGCACTTCGACTTCGTCCCGTCGCACCACACGCGCACCCGCAGCTACCGCTTCGACGGCGCGAAGCTGACGCTCGAGAGCGACCACGACGGCGTCGGCCGCTGCCATCACTGCGCGACGAGCCGCTGCGCGAGCCGCTAGGGGGGGTGCGCGAGCGGTCGACGCGTGCCCTCGCGCCGACATCGTCCGCCCGCTCGGCTTCGTCCGAACGCAGCGGTAGCGGGCGCGCTGCGAGCGAGGTACGTCGCTACCACTCGAACGCCGCCGCAGGAGGCTGCGGCAGAGGCCCCGCGCGCCGGAGCGCGCCGAACCACGTTCGCGGCGCGCCGCACCGCGCCGCACCGCAAGGGCGGCTGTCGCAGCGCGGGCGACCCAAGCGGGACCCTCGCCACGGGCTGCTAGGCTTGGGCCGCGCGCCCGCGCCGAGCCACCATGCACACCGGTCACCGCTATCGCCTCCTCCAAACCCTCCAATGGTCGCGCCGCGCGATCATCTTCCCCTTCCTCTGGGCCGTCGTCGCCACCGTCACCTTCCACTTCGGCGGCCTCGAGTGGCTGGCGCTGCCGACCCTGCCGATGTCGCTCATCGGCATCGCCGTCGCCTTCTACCTCGGCTTCAAGAACAACGCGTCCTACGACCGCATGTGGGAGGCGCGGAAGATCTGGGGGGCGATCGTCAACGCGAGCCGCTCGTGGGCCTTCGGCGCCCGCGACCTCGTCAGCGCCGTCCACGGCGGCGACGCGTCGGCCGACGAGCTCCAGGCGGCGCGCGCCGAGCTCGTCCACCGCCACGTCGCCTGGCTCGACGCCCTCCGCCACCAGCTGCGCGAGGTCAAGCCGTGGGAGCACAACGACGCCAGCTACATGCGTCTGCGCCGGGCCACCGGCGTCGCCGAGTACCAAGAGGAGCTCCGCGACGTGCTCGGCGGCCACCTCCCCGCGGCGGAGGTCGACGCGGTGCTCGCCAAGATCAACCCGGCCGCCCACCTCCTCGCCAACCAGTCGCGGCGCCTCGCCGAGCTCCGCGCCCGCGGCCTCCTCGACGGCTTCGCCCACCTCAAGCTCCAGGGGCTCCTCGACGAGCTGATGACCCAGCAGGGCAAGGCGGAGCGGATCAAGAACTTCCCCTTCCCGCGGCAGTACGCGACCGTCAACTCGTTCTTCGCCGGCCTCTTCTCGCTCCTCGTCCCCTTCGGGCTCATCCACGAATTCGCCGCCCTCGGCCACCACGCGGTCTGGCTGACGATCCCCTTTGCGACGATCGTCAGCTGGGTCTTCCTGACCACCGACAAGATCGGCGACTGGTCCGAGAACCCCTTCGAGGGCCTCGCCAACGACGTCCCGATCACGGCGATGGCACGCGGCATCGAGCGCGACATCCTCGAGATGATCGACCACCGCGAGCTGCCGCCCCCGCGCAAACCGAATGGCATGATCCTCTACTGACAGTGGCTGATTCGCGCGCCTTGACGCAGGTGGGCATTCCTGCTACGTTCATTATGTCATTCACCACTATCGGCCGATTGCGACGGCCTGCCTGATGTCGTCGGGCGGGCGCTGCGGTCGGCGACGGGCCCGCGCGCCCGGTGATGGCGTGACACAGACCACCTGCCACTGATCCGCTCTGCGGCGACTCGTCCCGCAGCGACGACGCGCCCAGAGCCCGAGCGAGAGGACATCCATTGCGAGCGACGACAGCACCCGAGAAGGCGACCACGAAGCGGAAGAAGCGCGGCAAGAAGAGCTCCGCCGCCGCGGTGAAGGTGCTCCGCGGCGACGCGCCCGCGGCCGCCTGGGCGAAGTATCGAGCGGGCCGCGCGGCCCCCTGCCTCCGCGGCGCCGACCTCCGCGGCGCCGACCTCCGCGACGTCGACCTCTCGAACCTGATCCTCACGCGCGCCGACCTCTCGGGGGCGAGCCTCGCCGGGGCGAACCTCGCCGGCAGCGACCTCCGCAGCGCGACGCTCAAGGGCGCCGACCTCCGCGGCGCCGACCTCTCGGGGGCGAAGATCGGCAAGGCCGACTTCAGCGGGGCCGACCTCGCGGACGCGGATCTCCGCCGCTGCAACGGCCGCCCGAAGACCCTCAGCGATCCGTCGGCGAGCACCCCCACGGGCGCCTGCTTCGCGGAGGCCTCCGCCGATCGAGCCCGCTTCGACGGCGCCGACCTCTCGGGCTGCGACCTCCGCCGGCTGACGGCGAAGGGCGCGAGCCTGCGCGAGACGAAGCTCGTCCGGGCGCTCCTCGCCGAGGTCACGCTGAGCGACGCGACGGCGACCAAGGCGGACCTCTCCGGCGCGTGCCTCAACGAGGCGACCCTCGTCGAGGTCGAGCTGCGCGGCGTCGTGGCCGATCACATCACCGTCACCGGCGCGACCCTGCGGCGCTGCGATCTGAGCGGGGCCCAGCTCGCGCGGGCGAAGCTCACGGAGTCGACGCTGAGCGACAGCAAGCTCGCGGGCGCCGAGCTCCTCGGCGTGATGATCACCGGCTGCGACATGTCCGGCTCCGACTTCAGCCGCGTCAACCTCGAGAAGGCGTACATCTCCGGGGTGCTCCGCGGCGCCCGCTTCGACAACGCCAACCTCCGCGGCGTCCTCCTGCCGAAGGCTGACCTGCGCGGGGTCAGCTTCGCCGACGCGGACCTCCGCGACGCCGACCTCAGCCGCAGCAACCTCAACGACGCCGACCTCCACGGCGCCGACCTCCGCAACACCGGCCTGGCGCTGACGACCCTCCGCGGCGTGACCCTCGACGGGGCGACCCACGGGCCGCGGACGCAGTGGCCGAGCCACATCGACGAGCGCCTCCTGAGCGACGTCGCCATGGCGAGCTAGTCGCCGTCGCTAGCGACACGACCGCCGCCCCGGTGTCCGGGAGCGGCGGTCGTGCACGTTCGCGGCCCGCCATGAAGCGCGCCGGCGGAGCGACCCCGCGACGACGAGCGAGCCTCGCTACGCGACGACGAGCTGGCGCGGCGCCTCGGCCGAGCCGTGACGCCGCCGCTAGCAGCCGCTAGCGCGGCGTGAAGCGGACCACGTCGTGCGTGTCCCCGCGGAGCACCGAGCCGATCTGCTTGGCCCGGAAGCGCTTCTGCGTCAGGACCTCGAGCGCGCCGTGGACCGCGCCGAGGGTGAAGGAGAGCTCGCGATCGGAGCCCTGGGGCTCGTCCGCCGAGCAGATCGTCTCGCTGAGACGCATGATGTAATTCTCGCCGTCCTGCTCGATCGAGTCGACCCAGCAAAGACGCGTCCCGTCGGCGCCGAGGGCCTCTCGCATCGCCGCGCACGCCTCGTCGAGGGGCACCTCTCGGTCGCCGAAGCCGAGCGAGAGGGCGAGGCCCTTGCCTCGCTGGCGGCCGGCGCCCTTGAGAGCGACCATCGCGGCCTGTCGCCCGATCGTGTCCTCGATCCCGACGACGAGCGCGCGGAAGCAGATGATGCTGCTGAAATCACCGAGAGTTTCGCGGAACTGGCCCTTTTCTTCTTCCATCCTTCGACTCCATTCACCGACCGACATGCGGCACATCTACGCGGCCCGGCCCCCTGCTCTGGCGCCCGCCGAGGATCGCGTCGGGTCGTTGAGGACAGGAGCTGTTCACCATCATGTTGACCTTGGCCGCTCACCTTGGAGATGACGCGCGGGCGTGATGCGCCCGTCCCAAGAGGCGTCTACGCCTCCGCAGTCTGGAGGATGGGTTCACTGAGTTTCAAGCCCCAGGCCCCAGGATCGCGCCACCACAACCTCTTCAAGAGTAGATCCTTCCGGAACGTCAGGGCGAAGTTTTTTTCGTTGATTTGTCGACTCGCCTCGCTCGCATGCGCTCATTTGTCGACAGAGCACAATGTGTGCAGCGCACCGATGAAGGCGCATCCATCCCAAGTGCGCACACCTCCGAACCGCTCGCAAACGGCCGGATTTCCGCCGCACGAGGGGCACAACACGGGGAGAGAACACTGTCATTTCGCCCACTCGTCGACGCCCCCGAACAGCGGTCCGCGGCGCGTCCTCACGGGTGAACGCGTGCCCTCCGGAGCTCGCGAGAACGCGGGCGCGGAGGCGTCGTCGTGCACGGTCGCTCCGCCGCCGCGAGCGAGCGACACCGCGGGCCGCAGGCACGCGTGGTGCCGCCGAGGTCCGCAGCTCCGCGGGCGCCCGAGGCCACCCAACCTCGGGATCTCCGCGGCGCAGACGGGCACCGCCAGCCGACCTCCTCACCGCCGCGGAGCCCCGGCGATGGCTGACCGCCCCGGTCGCGGACGGGGTGATTCCCGGGTAGCCTCGCCCATGGAGCCAAGCGATGCCCGACCCCGTGAACGTGAACACCCAGACGCCCGCAAAATCCAGAGCGCCGTGGATGATCCTCGCGCTGCTCGCCCTCGTCGCCGGGGCCCTCCTCGCGCTCCGCCCTGCGCCGGAGGCACCTCCGGACGACCCGACGCCGCCTCCGCCCTCGGCGGCCGCCGCCGCGCTCCTCGGCGATCTCGACGCGGGCGCGCGCCTCGGCGACTTCGAGGTCGAGGCGGTCGTCGGCCCGGGCGCGGAGGGCCGCGATCCGCAGGCGATCCTGATCCACGTCCGCGACGGCGACGCGCGCCTCGCTGTGACGATCATGCCGCGCGACGCCGCCGAGCACACGCCGCCGATGCGGACGGAGACGCACGACCTCTTCTTCGGCCACCTGCAGCCGGAGGACGCGCGCCTCGACCCGGGGGCCACCGACGCCCTGTTGACCGCCGTCGCCGAGCTCGTCCGCGCGCACGAGTGAGCGTCGACACATGTCCTAAAGGTCATCTGTAGACGAGCGCGCGTCGGCACTCGAGTTTGCTCGGACACCGCGGCTCCACATGGACGTCAATCGCGGCGCCGCGCTCGTCTCTGCGCCGCAGAGACGCCGCCGCGGCCTCGCCGCGCGCATCCTCTGGACGTTGATGGAGCACCCCACGCAACGCCTCACGCGCAGGATCTGACAAGTGACCCGAATCATCATAGGGGCTCCCCGAGGCGCCACAGGAAGAGGCCCACGACGTGCCGCCGCGAACGGCTCGCCCCCCAGTCATAGGCGCGCTCGCGCCGTCGCTACGGCATCGGGTGGGCCGCGAAGAACGCCCACATCGCGTCGTTGGCCGCGATGTCGGAGTTCGCCGGCGGGAAGGGGCAGAAGTCGTTGCCGGGCCAGCAGTGGCCCATCGGGTCGATCGTGCAGAGGGTGACCTCGGCCCCCTCGTCGCAGCTGTCGAAGGTCTCGCAGGTCGCGGCGCCCTCGTCGTAGGTCGTCACTGGCGCGCCCTCGCAGCCGCTCGCCTCGACCCAGAAGGCGAAGGTCTCCTGGGCGCCGAAGAAGAGGCCGCCATCGTAGGGGACGAGCGCGTCCTGGGTGCCGTTGAAGATCATCGTCGGGATCGCCCGCGCCGGCGCGCAGGGGATCGTCACGAGCGCCGCCGAGACCGGCGCGAAGGCGGCGAAGAGGTCGTTCGCCTCGCAGGCCAGGCGGTTGGTCATGAAGCCGCCGTTGGACATCCCGGTCGCGAAGATCCGCGCCGGATCGACGCACGCCTCGGCCTCGATCGCCTCGACCAGCGCGCGGACGAAGCCGACGTCGTCGATGCCCTGCTCCTGGGCGCCGCCGCAGCACTCGCCCGCGTTCCACGAGTTCATCACCCCCTCGGGGTAGGCGACGATGAAGCCCTCCGCGTCGGCCGTCGCGTTCATCCCCGAGAAGAGCACCTGCTGCCCCGCGTTCGAGCTGAGGCCGTGGAAGTTGACGACCAGCGGGGTGGCGACGCCGTCGTCGTAGCCCGGCGGGACGTGGAGGAGCGCCGTCCGGGTGAGGCCGCCGTGGTCGAGCTCGAGGGTGTGATCGCCGGGCCCGAGGCCGCCGCCCGGACACTCGACGCCGGCGGTGGTGGTCGTCGTCGTCGTGCCATCGGTCGTCGTCGTCGCGTCTGTCGTCGCGCCGCCCGTCGTGCCCGTCGTCTCGCCCGCCGAGGTCGCGCTCGTCGACCCTCCGCTGCTCGCGTCGCTGCCGCTCTCCGAGCCGGCGGTCGTCGCCTCGGTGCCCGCGCTGGCGGTCGCGTCCGAGGTCGTCGCGGAGGCGCCCGTCGTCGAGGTCGTGCCGCTGCTCTCGGTGCCCGCCGCGTCGTCGCCGCAGGCGGCCGCGGAGGAGAGGACGACGAGGGCCGCGGCACAGCCGAGGGCGCGACGAGGGGAGCGTTCGGACGACCGAGTCATCGCCGCACTATAGCGGAGTATTCACCTGTGCGGTGTCTACTATCGATAGTTTACGGCGTACAACACCGACTATCAGCGTCGTCCAATCACGCCTATTTCACGAAATCTATACTCCCCACATTTCGAGCCGTAGATCTGCCGGAGGCCCCTTCGTCCTGCGACCGCGGCTCGCTACTCTGCGCCCCGCACACCAGCCGCGGACCGCTGCGCCTGGCCGCACGCCGCGACGAGACCGGCAAGCGGACGCGCGAGCCGCCCGGCTCAGCCCGTCGTCGACCCGCCGCCGCTCGCCGCGCTCGTCGACCCGCCGCTGTCGCTGTCGCTGGCGCCCGTCGTCGTCGACGCGCCGTTGTCGAGGATGTAGCTGTAGCTGGCGCTGCCCTTGCGGTCGCAGGCGTCGCGGACGTCGGCCTGGACGTCGACCCGCCCCCAGCGCTCGTAGGCCCACCAGGTCGGGTCCTCGTCGAGAACGACGAGGTAGCCCGAGGTCACGAGGGTGCCGCCGCTGACCGCCCACAGCGACGGGTCCGCGACGACCAGCGTCCGCTTGCCGAACTGGAACCACTCCGTGCACTCGCCCGCCGCCGCCTCGAGGGGGCACTCCAGAGAGCCGCGGATCGAGAAGGTGATCTCGAGCCCCGGCGAGTCGAGCTCCGGGTTGTCGACGGCGACGCCGAGGAAGAGGTGCTGCCCGCCCTGGAAGCCGTAGTGGACCTCGGCGGGGCCGCTGATGAGGGGCGCGTAGGTCGACTCGCCCTGGCCGAGGTGGACGACGAGCGGATCGGCGCGGGTGCAGTCCGGGTCGAGCTCGAGCTCCTCCGGCGGGACGCAGCCCAGCGGGTCCATCTCGCAGGGCTCGGGGTCCTCGGGCTCACGGACGCAGAAGAAGCCGGTGAGCTGCGTGGTGGCGACGAAGGCGAGGAGCCAGGCGCGCGTCGGGTGCATCACCGCGGGGACGGTAGCACAGCGACTCGCCGGGGAACCGGCAAAGGGCGCTCGAGCGCCCCCTCCTCGCGGCCTGAGAGCGCCCGCGGGCGCGCCCCTGGCCCTGCCCCCTCGCCCGGCCGCCGAGCCGCGCCACGACCGCGACCGAGCGCCTACGCGACCCGCAGCGGAGCCGCGGTCGCGGCCTTGATCGCGTCCTCGCTCACGCCGGGCGCGCACTCGACGAGGCGAAAGCCGCCCTCGTCGATCGCGATCACCCCGAGGTCGGTGATCACGAGGTCGACGCACCCCTTGGCGGTCAGCGGCAGCGAGCAGGCCGCGACGAGCTTGCTCTTGCCGCTGCGGCTGCAGTGGTTCATCACCGTGATCACCTTGCGGGCGCCGACCGCCAGGTCCATCGCCCCGCCGATCCCGGCGACCTTCTTGCCGGGGACCATCCAGTTGGCGAGGTCGCCGGTCTGCGCGACCTCCATCGCCCCGAGAACGGCGACGTCGACGTGGCCGCCGCGGATCATCGCAAAGGAGAGCGCCGAGTCGAAGGTCGAGCCGCCGGGGATCACCGTGACGGTCTGCTTGCCGGCGTTGATCACCTGGGCGTCGACCTCGTCCTCGGTCGGGAACGGGCCCATGCCGAGGAGGCCGTTCTCCGAATGCAGGACGATCCCGGCCGCGGGGTCGAGGTGGTTGCTGATAAGGGTCGGGATCCCGATCCCGAGGTTGACGACGGCCCCGGGCGCGAGCTCCCGGGCGGCGCGGGCGGCGATCTCGTCTCTGCTCCAGGGCATCGGCCGCAGCCTACCCCGGGCGGCCCGCTGCCGCGAGATCGCGGCGAAGCGCGGGGCGCAGGCCGCGGTCGCCCGGCTCCGCTATAGTCGCGCCCGTGCGCCCCTCCGCCCGCCGCCGCGCCCTCGGCCTGTGCCTCTCCCTCACCGCCGCCGGCTGCCTCAAGATCCCCGCCGAGGGCTCCGAGGCGCCGACCGAGGTCCTCGACCGGGCGACCATCGAGTCGGTCGAGGTCTGGCCGGGGAAGGGCGCGGGCGAGCTCTACGCGGTCGGCGAGACCCGGACCTTCATCCTCCGCCGCGGCGACGCGGTGATCGGCCGGTCGTGGGGGCGCTACGACGGCCCCACCGACGACGCGACGCCCCTCCACCGCTTCACCACCCGGGTCGAGCTCCGCTTCGAGGGCCGCGAGCCGCTGCGCAGCGCCGGGTCGATCGTCCTCGACGATCGCGGCCGCCTGATCCGCGGCGACGAGCAGGCCGGGCCGACGCGCCTCCGCTTCTCGCGCGACGGCGACGATCTCGTGATCACCGACGGCCGCCAGACCGAGACCCTCAAGGCCGGCCCCGAGACCGCCTACATGGCCTTCGCCGCGATCTTCCACGAGGAGCTGATGCTCGGCCTGCGGCCGCTGCGGACCGGCAGCGTCGAGTGGCGCCTCGTCAGCCTCTCGGGGTCGCTGCCGGTCGACTGGGCCGCCGACATCGAGCTCGAGGGCGCGGCCGCCGAGGGCCAGGCCCCGCGGGCCCACCTCGAGACCAGCCTCGGCGAGGACATCACCTTCGCCGGCGGCCGGATCCTCGCGATCGACGTCGCCGACGAGGGCCTGTCGATCCGCCCCGGCAGCGAGCCCTGGCCCGAGTGGGAGCTGACGCCGCCGCGTGAGCTGGCCTATGCGCCATCTGCACACGCGACCTTCACGCGCCGCGACGTCGACCTCCCGGGGCGCGCCGAGGAGCCGAAGCTCGCCGGCGAGGTGCTGATCCCGGCGGCGGCGCGCAAGGGCCCGCGCCCGGCCGTGCTCTTCCTCAGCGGCAACGGCCGCCAGGACCGCTACGGCTTCGCCGGGCCGCCGCCGGTCGATCTCGGCGCGCACGCGATCACCGACGCCCTCGCCGAGGCCGGCTTCGTCGTCCTCCGCTTCGACGAGCGCGGCGAGGGCCAGTCCGGCGAGGGCCCGCGCTCCTGGGCGCTCCAGCTCGAGGACGCCCGCCGAGCCCTGCGCACCCTCCTCGTCCAGGAGGAGGTCGACCCCGACCGGATCGCCGTCGTCGGCCACGGCGAGGGCGGCTGGCGGGCGCTCGAGCTCAGCCGCGAGGGTCGCGGGGTGATCGCCGTCGCCCTCCTCGCTACCCCGGGTCGCCGCTACCGCGAGCTCCTCGACGAGCAGGCCAAGGCCGACATCGACGCCCTGCCGCCCGAGCTCCAGGAGCGCGCCCGCGCCGAGCACAAGCGCCTCGTCGCCGCCCTCGAGCGCGGCGACAAGCTGCCGCCCGAGCTCGCCGACGAGGGCGAGTGGGCCCGCGGGCTCCTCAAGGTCGATCCCGAGGGGCTGATCGCCGGCACCGAGGCGTCGCTGTGGATCGCCCAGGGCGACCGCGACTTCGAGGTCGACCCCGATCGCGATCCGACGACCCTGCAGGCGTACGCGCGCAAGCACAGCAAGCGCGCCAAGGTCCGCCGCTTCCCCGGCCTCGACCACCTCTTCAAGCACGAGCCGGCGACCTCGACCCCCACGCGCTACCTCGACCCGGACGGCCCGCGCGTCGTCGATCCCGGCTTCCTCGAGGCGCTCTCGGGGTGGCTCGTCGAGGCGACCCAGGGCGGCAAGGGCAAGTCCGCGAAGAAGACCCCCGCGAAGAGGTAGACGACGCGCGCGACCGCGACCGCGGAGCCGCGCGGCTTGACCCCTCGGCCGGCGCCCGCCAGTCTCGGCGGCGATGCCTCGCCACCGCACGTGGATCTTCGAGAACGGCCTCGGCGCCCTCGGCTACCGCTGGCTCACCGAGCAGCCGCTGTGGCGCCGGCAGATCGCCGGCCTCCTCGACCACTTCGATCCGACGATCGCCGCGCCGCGTGTCCTCGACCTCGGCTGCGGCCCCGGGGTCTCGACCTTCGTCCTCGCCGAGGCGCTCGGCCCCGGCGCGGAGGTCGTCGGCGTCGACATCTCGACGGTGATGATCGACCGGGCCAACGCGCTCCACGCCGCGCGCCACCGCCATCTCCACGCGCTGCGCTTCGTCTGCGCCGACGCCGTCGCCCTGCCCTTCGCCGACGGCGCCTTCGACGTCGTCACCGGCCACTCGTTCCTCTACATCATCGGCGAACGCGAGCGCGCGCTCCGGGAGATCGCCCGCGTTCTCGCGCCCGGCGGCCGCCTCATCCTGATGGAGCCAGCGCGCGACGGATCGCTCCTCCGCGCCGCCCGCGACGCCCTGCCGGCGCTCCCCTCGAGCCTCCGAGAGCCGCGGACGAGCGTCCAGTTCGCGGCCTCGATGGTGCTCTGGCGCGCATTCTCATCCCTCGCCGGGCGCATCACCCCGGCGCTCGTCGACGAGCTTTTCGCCCGCGCCGGCCTCGAGACGGTCGCCACGGTGCCGACGCTCGCCGGCCTCGGCTGGCACTGCGTCGCCCGCCGACCGCTCGCCGACGGACGCGCCCGCGCGCCCTCTGCATAATATGTCCCTGAAGACATGAGCGGCGAGCGAGCCGCGGATGCGGAGTCCGCCGCGGTGATCGGGGCGAGTCGACCTCGGCCGCGGGCCCGAGACCACAGCGCGCCCCTGTGGGCCGCGCTTGTCCGGTCCAGCGGCCTCCCTATACTTCCGAGACGTACGGACTTGCTTATGCGCCTACGACCGATCGTCACGACCCTCCCGCTCCTCCTCCTCCTCGCCGGCTGCTCTGAGTACGTCGAGGGCGAGACCAAGGGGAGCGCGGGGCTCGACTCCTCGACGTCGGAGGGGAGCACCGCCGGCACCGCCGACACCATCGTCGACTCGAGCAGCGACAGCGACAGCGGGGCGACCACCGGCTCGGGCACGACGACCGCCGGCACCGCGACGACGACCACGACCAGCGAGCCGACGACCGGCGAGACGACGACCACCGCGACCACCGCGACCACCACCACCAGCGACGCGACGACCACGAGCGACAGCGGCGACAGCTCGACGACCGACGCGGGCTGCGTCGACAACGCGGGCTGCCTCGAGGGGATCTGCGTCGACGGCGAGTGCGTGATCCCGGCGAGCTGCCTCGACATCCTCGACTCGGACGCGGCCGCGGCCGACGGCCCCTACACGATCGACCCCGACGGCGACGGCGGCGAGGAGCCCCTCGAGGTCCAGTGCGACATGGTCGGCGGCGGCTGGAGCTGCGTCTACTTCAACGACTTCGAGGCCAACTCCGACGGCTGGTCCAAGGGCGACATCACGAGCTGCGACGGCACCCAGATCCTCGGCGGCTACGACAAGCTCGGCAAGGACAACCCGGTGAGCCGCACCTTCGACCTCTACTGGATCCCGCACATCGAGATCCGCCTCAACTTCACCCTCGTCGCGATCGACTCGTGGGACGACGAGCTCTTCCGCGTCGAGCTCGACGGCGAGCCGGTGTGGTCGAAGAAGTGCGCCTACAACAACAACAACTGCAACCAGAGCAACAACCTCTGCGGCAGCGGCATCTTCGACGACGGCTTCCTGCCGGTCGAGGTGATCGTCGGCCACGACGCGCCTGACGTCGCCGCCTTCTTCAGCGCCGACCTCGACGAGGGCCGCAAGAACGAGTCGTTCGGCCTCGACGACGTCCGCGTCTGCGTGAAGTAGTCGGCTGCGACGCGCGGGCGTCGAGCCCGAGAACGGAGAAGGCCGCTCCCAATGGAGCGGCCTCCTCGTTTCGGCGCCCGCGCAGGCGGAGCGCCGAGGCTAGGGTCGGATCCTAGAGGTCGTGCGGACGAACGGTGCTGCGGTTGTTCGCACGGCAGCGCTCGATGGCGGCGTCGAGGAGGTCGTGGACCTTGTCCGAGACGGCCTGGATCAGCTGACCATCGCTGCGAAGCTCGGCGGCCTTGATGACCTCCTTGACCTTGCTTCCGACGACGACGATCTCACGGGGGGCTTTCTTGCTCTTTGCCATGGTGCTTCTTGCTTGCGCTCTACGGGTAGAAAGAACGGTGGGTTGGGATGTGGCCAACAACCGGCGCTGCCGGCTGTGTGGTTGGCCCGGAACATAAACCCTCTCCCGCGCGCCTGCAAAGCCCTTTCGCTGCATGTTCACCAAAAATTTTGCCCGCAAACCCCGCTGCACCCCCCTTGACGAGCCCCAGCAGGGGGCGCTGACCCTCCGGCAAGGTCGTGGATCAAAGGTGGATTTCACCGTGATCGGGGACACAAGAGGCCGCCGCAGAACGCCGCAGAACAGGCGAAAAACCTTGGAATAACAAGGAATTACAGATCCACAGCGGAGACCCGCTGGCGCCAGCGAGAGAGCAACGCCGACGCCTTCGGGCCGGCAGCGAGGGCCCGAACGTGGCGCATCGTCAGGATCCCCCGCGGTCGGACGATCGCGATCCGGAGGTGATCTTCAGGCGGTGAGATCCAACGATCCGGCCACTCGACGACCACCACCCGGTCGCCACCCTGGAGCTCGTCGCTGTCGAGACCGAGGGCCTCTGCGGCCGCGCTGACCCCCCCACCGCCCGCCTCGTCGTCGTCCGCGGCCCCCTCCGGGAGGCGGTAGAGATCGAGGTGGACGAGGCGGATCGGCCCCGCGTGGATCATGCACAGGGCGAAGGTCGGCGAGGTCACGCGCTCCGGACGATCGACGCCGAGCCCCGCGGCGAGGGCCCGGGTGAAGGTGGTCTTGCCCGCGCCCATCGATCCCTCGAGGAGGAGAACCTCTCCACCTTCGAGGAGCGTCCCGAGCGCCCGCGCGCACGCCGTCAGCCCGTCCTCGTCGAGATCCGCAGCGACTTCGATCATGGCCGGGGATGGTACCCCTCTTTTCGGCCCCAGAGCCCATAACGAGCGGTTGCGACGCGGAATACGACGGTGTACGTGTGTCATCCATGCCCGCGCCCCGCCGCCGGTTCCTCGGCCTCGCCCTCGCCGCGTCCGCGGACGTGGCCTGCGCAGAGACGCCGCCGGCGACCCGCGGCGACGCCCCCGAGCCGACCGCCGCGCTGCGCCCCGAGGGGGAGCGCGGCGCCGTCCCGGCGGACGCGAGGATCGCCGACTACATCCTCGACGCCCGCCTCGACGCCGACGCCCACAGGATCGAGGGCACGGCCCGGATCACCTGGCGCAACCGCACCCCTCGCACCGTCCGCCGCCTCCCCTTCCACCTCT
Source organism: Myxococcales bacterium (assembly GCA_020431135.1). Lineage (GTDB taxonomy): Bacteria > Myxococcota_A > Polyangia > Nannocystales > Nannocystaceae > JADJRG01. The sequence continues at coordinate 13,916 of JAGQIT010000028.1, forward strand.
ATATGAACGCCTTCCGGGCCGAGGACACCGCCTGGATGCGCGAGGCACGGGGCACGCACCGCGGCCAGAAGCAGAAGGACGGCGGCTGGGGCTACATCGACATCTCGCGGATCACCCTCCTAGGGACCCCGCCGATCGCCGAGCTCGGGGCGCTCGAGGCCAAGCCCGGCGCGGCCAAGACCCTCGAGTGGGCCGAGGACGACGACCCGTCGACGATGATGGTCGAGCTCGAGGAGCCGGTCGGCCCCGGCGAGAGCGTCGTCGTCGAGATCGACTTCGTCACCCAGCTCCCCGAGGTCTTCGCGCGCACCGGCTTCGCCGACGACTTCCACATGGTCGCCCAGTGGTACCCGAAGATCGGCGTCCTCGACCCGAGCGAGGGCTGGCAGGCCCACACCTTCACCTTTAATAGCGAGTTCTACGCCGACTTCGGCGACTACGAGGTCACCCTCGACGTCCCCGAGGCGACGGTCGTCGGCGCCTCGGGGATCCTCGTCAGCGAGGAGCCGCAGGCCGACGGGCGCAAGCGCCTGCGCTACAGCGCCGAGATGATCCACGACTTCGCCTGGGCCGCCGATCCCGACTTCGTCGAGGTCCGCGCCGAGTGGCGGGGGATCCGGCTGCGCCAGCTGATGCCGCCCGAGTACGCCGGCGACGCCGACGCCCACGAGGAGGCGCTCGTCGCCGCGCTCGAGAGCATGGATCGCCGCTTCGGCCCCTACCCGTGGTCGACGATCACGATCATCCACCCGCCCGCGGACGCCGGCGGCGCGGGCGGGATGGAGTACCCGACCCTCTTCACGACGACGCCGATCCTCAGCCGGTCGCTGTGGTGGCGGCTCATCGACCTCGACGAGCGCTTCTCCGGGCGCTTCACGACGATCCACGAGTTCGGCCACCAGTACTTCCAGGGGCTCCTCGCGTCGGACGAGTTCCGCGAGCCGTGGCTCGACGAGGGGATGAACACGATGTCGAACTCGCTCGCCCTCCTCGACTGGAACGGCGACGACAACTGGGCGCTGCGCCTCGGCTCGCAGCGCCTCAGCGACGTCGACATGACCGCGCTCAGCCTGCGCGCCCGCGGCGATCTCGACCCGATCCGCCGGCCCGCCGATCGCTTCCTCGCCGTCACCAAGACCTACGGGACCACGGTCTACCGCAAGACCGCGGCGACGATGCTGACCCTGCGTAACCTCGCCGGCGCCGCGGAGTTCGACGAGGCGATGCGCAGCTACGCCGACACCTGGCGCTTCCGCCACCCGAGCGGCGACGACCTCCTCGACCACCTCAGCCGCGCCCTCGGCCCGCGCCTCCGCCTCGCGGCGACCTCCGGCGCGGAGGTCGAGTGGGACGTCGCCGACTACCTCCGGCAGGCGATGGAGACCACCGACGACGTCGACTACGCGCTCCTCGAGGTCGGCAACCGCCGACGCGCCGGCGACGCGGGCTGGCACCGCGACGAGCACGGCGTCCTGGTCGGCGGCGAGGAGCCGCCGCCGAAGGTCGAGCCGGTCGCCACCCTCAGCGACGACCTCATCGAGGCCGTCGTCGTCGTCCGCCGCGAGGGCGCGATGCGCATGCCGATCGACCTCGCCGTCGAGTTCGAGGACGGCGGCGCGCAGCGGCTGTGGTGGGACGGCGAGGACCGCTACCACGTCTTCACCTGGCCGGGCCGCCGCCTCCGTCGCGCCGAGCTCGACCCGGATCACCGCAACCTCCTCGAGGTCAGCCGCCTCAACAACCTGCGCTACGCCGACGAGGCGCCCGACGGCGACGGCCTCTCGGAGCCCGCCGGCGACGCCCTCGAGATCGTCAGCCTCGCGATCCTCGGAGGGATGGGCCTGTGAGCGCGCTGTCGCGGGTGCTCGGCGCCCCTGGGCTGTGGATCAGCCTCCTCGCCGCCCAGCTCGCGATCGCGATCGCGCTCTCGCGCTCGCTCGCCCTGCTGATCGCCGCCGCTGTCCAGCCCTACGTCGTCGAGCAGCCGGGGCGCCTGCTGCCGGCCTACGCCGAGCTCTTCGCCGACAACTTCCCGGTCGCGATCGCCGTCGTCGTCGCCCTCGCTACCGCGGCGGCGCTCGGCGCCCTCCTGTGGATCGTCGCCAGCGGCGGGATCATCCGCCGCCTCGCCGCGCCGCTGCGCGCCGGCGAGATCGCGGCCGCGGCCGTCCGCCACCTCCCGGGGATGGCGATGCTCTCGATCTACAGCGCGATCCTCCGCGCCCTCCTCCTCGCCAACCTGTGGATCGACGTCCTCGGCCTCGGCAGCGGGGTCGCCCGCGGCGTCCTCGTCGCCATCGGCTGGACGCTGTGCACCGTCGCCGTCGACCTCGCGCGCGCCGACGTCGTCCTCCGCGGCGCAAAGAGCTACCAGCCGCGGACCCTCGTGCGCGCCTTCACCCTCGCGGTCACGCGGCCGACGGTCTGGCTGTCCTCCGGCGCCCTGACCCTCGTCGGCATCGGCCTCAGCCTGACCTCCGTGGCGATCGCGACGCGGACCTTCGGCGACGCCGGCGTCGCCCTCTGGGGCGTCCGCAGCCTCGCGGCGCTCGGCGTCGGCGCGACCCTTTGGCGGATCGCGATCGCGGTCGCGGCGATCGAGTCGGCGCCCGCCGTCGAGGCTGTGTCCGAGTCCGACGACGCCGCGTGACCGCGCGCGGCCTCCCCGAAACGAGGCGCGCCCCGAGCCCCGAGTCTCGACCTCGGGAGCGCGGGGCGCCGGCGTGCGTCGCTAGACGCGGGGCTCAGTCGAGCAGGTTCGCGTGGCTGAAGTCGGTGAGCTTGGCGAAGGTGTGGAAGCGCTCCTGGATCGCCGCGACCGACAGGCCCTTGAGGCGATCGTAGGAGAAGCCCTCGACGCAGAACGACGCCATCACCGAGCCGTAGATCATCGCCGTCCGCAGGCTCGCGCCGTTGGGGCTGACGCCGCGGCGGGCGAGGTAGCCCATGAAGCCGCCGGCGAAGGAGTCGCCGGCGCCGGTCGGGTCGACGACCTCCTCGAGCGGGAGCGCCGGGGCGACGAAGAAGTTGCCCTCGTGATCGACGAGCAGCGCGCCGTACTCGCCGCGCTTGATCACCAGGTGCTTGACGCCGAGCTTCATGATCCCGCGGGCCGCCTTGACGAGGTTGTGCTCGCCGGAGAGCTGGCGGGCCTCCTCCTCGTTGATCGTCAGGACGTCGACCTTGCTGAGGACCTTGACGAGGTCGTCGCGGGCGATGTCGATCCACAGGTTCATGGTGTCCATGCCGACGAGGCGCGGGCTCACCATCTTCTCGAAGACCTCGTACTGGAGGCTCGGCTGGATGTTGGCGAGGAAGAGGTACTCGCTGGCCTCGTAGCCGTCGGGGAGGCGCGGCTGGAACTTCTCGAAGACGTTGAGGTGGGTCTCGAGCGTCGTCCGATCGTTCATGTTCTCGTGGTAGCGGCCCTTCCAGCGGAAGGTCAGGCCCTCGCCGTCGATCTCGAGGCCGCCGCGATCGATCCCGGCGTCGTCGAAGTCGCTCAGCGACTGCTTCGGGAAGTCGTGGCCGACGACGCCGACGAGGCGCACCGAGGTGAAGTAGGAGGCGGCCATCGCGAAGAAGGTCGCGGAGCCGCCGACGCTCTCCTCGCGCTCGGCCTTGGGGGTGATGATCCAGTCGACAGCGACGCTACCGACGACAAGGAGATCGGGACGCTTGATGTTCATGGCTTGCTCTCGAATGCGAACTTCTAGAGGAGGTGGCCGGCGATCAGATCGAGGCGCTCGCGCGTCGCCTTGGGGATCGCCGCGGGATCCGTGCTCAGCGCGCCCGACAGCGCCCGCGGGTACGGGAGCTCCTCGGTGGTCGCCGGCATGGCGCGGGCCAGGCGGCCGACGACGGCGCGGGCCAGGGCGACGTTCTTCTTGAGGACCGCGAGGACGGCGTCGACGCTGACCTCCTCCTCGCCGACCCGCCAGCAGTCGTAGTCGGTGGCGAGCGCGAGGATCGCGTAGCCGAGCTCCGCCTCGCGGGCGAGCTTCGCCTCGGGGAGCGCGGTCATGCCGATGATGTCGGCGCCCCACGACCGGTAGAGCTCCGACTCGGCGCGCGTCGAGAAGGCCGGGCCCTCCATGACCACGAGGGACCCGCCGTCGTGGACGCTCGCGCCCTCGGCGAGGGCCGCGTCGCGGACCCGCGTGCGCATCAGCGGACACATCGGATCGCCGAACTGGATGTGGGCGACCAGGCCGCCGCCGAAGAAGCTGTGCTCGCGCCCCTTCGTCCGATCGATGAGCTGATCGGGGACGACGACGTGGCCGGGGACGATGCGCTCGCGCAGCGAGCCGACCGCCGAGACGCTGAGCACCTGGGTCGCGCCGAGCTGCTTGAGCCCGTGGATGTTCGCGCGGTAGTTGACCTCGGTCGGCGTGAGAACGTGGCCAGGGCCGTGGCGCGGGACGAAGGCGACCGTGATCGGCGGGAGGCCGCGGCGCTCGAGCTGACCGACCGTGAAGGGCCCAGAGGGCCGACCGAAGGGGGTGTCGAGCTCGACCTCGCGGACGTTCTCGAGGCCGTCGATCGCGTAGAGGCCGGAGCCACCGATGACGCCGAGGACGACCGCACGGCGGGCGGCCGGGGAAGCGGGGTGCGGGGTCGACATGGGCCCGGAGGATAGCGGTCCACGGCCGCCAGCGCCTCCCCGCCGCTGGTGAAAGTCCACACGCGGCCGGCCCCCCGTGCTATTCGATCGCTAGTCGCAGAGAGCCACGAGGACCCCACCAGGACCCCACCAGGACTATGGGACGCGCGGAGAAGGGCTGCATCGCCGCGGGCCATCCGAAGACCGCGGAGGCCGGCGCGTCGATCCTCGCCGCCGGCGGCAACGCCTTCGACGCGGCGATCGCCGCCCTGTGGATGGCCTGCGTCGCCGAGCCCGTGCTCGCGTCCCTCGGCGGCGCCGGCTTCTGCCTGACCCACGAGCCCGGCGGACGCTCGCGGATCTACGACTTCTTCGCCCAGACGCCGCGGCGCCGGCGAGCCGCGGCCGAGGTCGACTTCCAGCCAATCTACGCCGACTTCGGCGTCACCACCCAGGGCTTCCACATCGGCGTCGGCTCGGCCGCGACCCCCGGCCTCGTCCGCGGGATCTTCGCGCTCCACCGGGCCCGCGGCTCGCTGCCGATGACCGAGCTCGTCCAGCCAGCGATCGCCGCGGCCGCCGGCGGCCTGACGATCAGCCCATTCCAGGCCTACCTGCTCAGCGTCATCGGCCCGATCTACACGCACACGCCGGAGGCCCGCGCCCTCTTCACGGTCGAGGACGGCGTCGACGCCCGCGGCCAGCCGCGGCGGCGCCTGTGGGAGGCCGGCGATCACGTCACGAACCCCGACCTCGCCGACGCCCTCGACGCCCTCGCCCGCGAGGGCGACGCGCTCTTCTACGGCCACGGCCACGGCGACTCAGGGCGCAGCGGCGACGGGACGATCGCCGCCGCGATCGAGCGCCTGAGCGCCGACCACGGCGGACACCTCTCCGCCGACGACCTCACGGAGTACCGCACGATCGAGCGCGAGCCGCTGCGCCTCGGCTACCGCGACGCCCACCTCCTGACCAACCCGCCGCCGGCCTCGGGCGGCCTGCTGATCGCCTTCGGCCTCGCCCTCCTCGCCGGCCACGACCTCGCCGCCCTCGCCTTCGCCAGCCCCGAGCGCGCGCAGCTCCTCGCCGCCGTGATGGCCGCGACCCGCGACGCCCGCCGCGACCGCGGCGTGACCCCGGAGCTCCTCGATCCCGCGCTCCTCCGCGACTACGCCGTCGCCCTCGCCGCCCCGCCCTCGACCCGCGGGACGACCCACATCTCGGTGATCGACGGCGACGCCAACGCGGCCTCGATCACCGTGTCCAACGGCGAGGGCTGCGGCGCGATCATCCCCGGCACCGGGTCGATGCTCAACAACATGCTCGGCGAGGAGGACATCAACCCCGGGGGCGCCGACGCCTGGCCGCTCGACGCCCGCATGGGCTCGATGATGGCCCCCACCGCGATCTTCGCCGACGACGGCCGCCTCTGCGTCCTCGGCAGCGGCGGCTCAAAGCGCATCCGCACCGCGATCCTCCAGGTCCTCGTCAACCTCATCGACCACCGGATGAGCCTGCGCGAGGCCGTCGAGGCCCCCCGCCTCCACCTCGAGGGAACCCACCTGAACTGGGAGGCCGGACTCCCCGCACCCGTCGCCGCCACGCTCGCCCGCGCCTACCCCGAACACACCGCCTGGCCCGAGAAGAACATGTACTTCGGCGGCGTCCATGCGGTGATTCGCGAGGCCAGCGGCGACCTCCACGGCGTCGGCGACCCGCGACGCGCCGGCGTCTGCCTCGGCGACCTCCGCGACGCGGACTAACGGCCCGCTCGGCGATCTTCCAGCCGCGGGGCGCGGCCGTGGGAGCCCGCTGCTCCGGCGTCGTCCACCGCGACTTCAAGCCGAAATACGTCCTCGGCAGCGCCAGCCTCCGCGCTCGCCCGCCGACGTCGCCGCTGCGTTCGCGATCGCCCTCGGACACGCCTGGTCGGCGCTTGATGAGCGTAGTAGGGACAGCGCCCAGTGTAGCGAAGGCCCGTGCTACGATCGGCGCGGTGCGGCTCTCTGGCTCCTTCGCGCTCGCGCTCGTGGTCGCTGGCTGCAACGGCGACGCGGACGGAGCCTCAGAGTCCGCAGGCTCGACCGACGCCGGGGCGACCGCAGGAACGAGCACAACAGCCGCCAGCGCTTCGACGGGCGGGAGCGTCTCCGCGACCTCGGAGGGGACAGGCACGAGCACGACCGGACAGGAGTCGACGTCGACCAGCGCAGTCTCGGACGCCTCGACTTCAGGCTCATCGACCTCGACTACCGGCGCGACGCCGCCTCCCTGCGATCCAGCGGCCTTCTGCGCGGGGGCCGATGAGGCCGGGATCTGTCGCCATGAGCTCACGCTCGCCGACGGCATGTCGATCTACTATTGGGGAAACCTGTCTCTTACGCCAGAATTCGCCGAGAGCGGGTGCCAGGCGGAGGTCGAGCGCCTCGTGCTCGTGCAGCACGGCAACAGCCGCAACCCCTGGAGCTACTTCGACAGCGTCGTCGACGCGGCGGTCGCGGCCGGCGTCGACGACAGGACGCTGATCATCGCCCCCTACTTCCCCTCGTTCCTCGACGGGCCGCCGCCGGGCTTCCACCTCTGGGCGCCGGGGAGCTCCGGGTGGAAGTCGGGGGACGCGTCGACGACCCCGCCGGGCACCAGCTCGTTCGCCGTCTACGACGAGCTGCTCCTCGACCACATCGCCGACACCCAGCGCTTCCCCGCGCTGACGGAGGTCGTCGTCACCGGGCACTCGGCGGGCGGGCAATTTAGCCAGCGCTACGCGGTCGCCTCGGAGGCCGACGCCGCGCCCTCCTTGGCCCACTTGAGCTTTCGCTACGTGGTGCTCAACCCCTCCTCGTGGCTCTACCTCGACGCCTACCGCTGGGACGGCGAGGGGGCGCCGCCGGACGTCGCGTTCGCGCTGCCGAACGCGACGGGCTGCGACGACACCTACGACGACTACAAGTACGGGCTCGCAGGCATCCCCCTGGGACACTACGTCGGCGACCACCTCGGGGCGATCCCGGCGAGCTTCCTCGACCGCGACGTCACCTACCTGCTGGGCGACGCCGACACGCAGATCGACGACGGCCTCGACGTCAGCTGCGAGGCCTACCTCCAGGGCGCGAACCGCTACGAGCGCGGGCAGGTCTTCGCCGCCTACCTCGACGCGCGCTACCCCGCGCAGGAGCACGCGCTCGTCGTCGTTCCCGGCGTCGGGCACAGCAAGAGCGGCATGTACGAGTCCGCCGTCGGCGTCGCTACGCTCTTCCCGAAGTGACGGCCGACGAGCCCCGTCGCGCCCCCGAAGGCCCGACGGCAGCTCGCCGTCCCCCGTCGCTAGCGGGTCACGGCGTTGAACACTAGGCGCCTCGCGGTACGAGGCAGAGGAGCCCCACGCGCGCTCACTTGCACGCGGGGCTCCCTTCGCTCCGGGCTCCTAGCTCGCGACGTCGTGGAGCGTCAGGTGGGTGATGAAGTCGCGCTTGCCGAGCGACACGCCGGCCTGGCGAAGGAGCGCGTAGGCCATCGCCGAATGGAAGTAGAAGTTGGGGAGAACGAACTCGCGGAGGTAGTCGGCGCCGTAGGCCGCCTTCCCGGGGAGGAAGGAGATCGGGACCTCGCGCTCGCCGGCGCCGTCGAACTGCGCCGCCTCGAGGCCGTCGAGGAAGGCGAGGGTCGCGTCGATCCGCGCGCGGAGCTCGTCGAGGGTCTTCTCGGTGTCGGGGTTCTTCGGCGGCTCGACGCCGGCGAGGCGCGCCGCGGCGAACTTCGCCGCGTCGCAGGCCGCCTGGATCTGGAACGCGAAGGGGCGCATGTCCGGGTGGAGGCTGAAGCCGACGAAGCAGTCGGCCTCGGCCCCGCGGGCGCCGGCGAATTCGGCGGCCTTGTCGAGCATCGCGCGGAGGTTGCGGAGCGTCCGGCCCATCTGAACGACGGTGTCTTCGTAGTACGACATCGCCGCGAACGGTCGCCCGCCCGCGCCAGCCCGTCAAGCCGCGAAGTGCGGCGCCGCCGAGCGCGTCGACGACGCGGATCCGCGGCCGCGCCGAGATCCGCGTCACGTCGCGCAGCGCGGGCCGCCGACCGCCCGCGGCCGCGCTCTGCTATGCCTGCGCCCATGCCCACGCCCCTGCGCCGGCGCCCCTTCGATCTCCTCCTCGTCGTCACCTTCGCGGTCTTCGCCTTCACCTCGCTCGTGATGGAGATGTACATCGTCTTCGACGCCGACCTGCGCGACCCCGGCAGCGACCCCTTCGCCCGCGCCTGGGCGCTCTACTGCACCTGGGATCCGATCTTCCTCGACACGCCGTTGTGGCTGCGGATCATGTGCGGGATCGACGGCTTCGTCTTCGGGCCCTTCTACCTCGCGCTGGTCTGGGCGCTCGCCAAGGAGCGCGCGTGGATCCAGCTCCCTGCCCTCCTCTACGCCGCGGCGATCGTCTACTCGACGCTGGTCTACTTCGGCTATGAGTTCATCGCCGAGGCCGGGCGCGCCGATATGACGATGGTCGTCCTCGTCAACATCCCCTACACGATCATGCCGCTCGCCCTGGCCTGGCGGATGTGGCCGCGTCGGCGTCGTCTCCGGGCCTAGGAGGGCCGCGCGAGGCTCCAGCCGCGGCGCCTCGACCCGCACGACACTTCGGGACAGCTTCGGCGCAGCTTCGGCGCTCGGTAGAGCAAAACCCGACACGCGCGCTCGCGTGTCCTGTCGACCCTTTACACGAAGCCCGCCTCGGCCCACACTTCGGGGGTCGGCCGCGCCCGCGAGGACGCCTAGGAACACAGTCCTCGCCCCATTCGAAGCGCGTCCCGACACCTAGAGGAGGGAACCTTGGAACAGCTTTCTCGCGCACGACGTCTCCCCGCTCTCGCGGCGCTCCTGCTGGCTGCACCCCTGCTCGCGGCCCCGGTGACCGCGAACGCAGCCGCCGACGACGACGCCGCGCAGTCCGAGCGGACAGTCGCGGACTACGTAGGGAGCCACCGCTACGTCGGCGGCGACACGGAGCGCGAGCGCGCCCTCGCGGCGGTCGAGGAGATCGTCGAGGACCTCAACGTCCTGATCCGCGGGACCGCGCGCAGACTGCTGAGCAAGACCGCGACGCCAGCCCCCGAGATCGCCGTCGCGCTCGACGGCGACGTCGTCACGATCGACAGCGGCAAGGATCGGATCCCGCTGACCCTCGGCGGGCCCGCGGTCGAGTACCGCGGCGAGGACGGCAAGAGCTACCGGATGTCGGCCCGCGCCGCCGGCGGCAAGCTCATCGTCCGCATCGTCGGCAACAGCAGCACCACCGTGAAGACCTACCGCCTCTCCGGCGACGGCGCGCGGATGTCGGTGAAGACCAAAATCGCGCACCCGATGATGTCCAAGCCGCTCGAGTACACCTTCAGCTACCGCCGGCGCTAGCAGCCTGTGGCCTTGTGCGGCGCTCATCGGCGCTGATTGCTCCGACAGCTCGCCGCCGTGCCGGCGACCTCTGGTGGGCGCCAGCTCCTTCGACGAGCTTGAGGCCGGCCTGAGCTCCAGCTCTTCGCTGCATTGCGCAGGCCGGAGGAGACCGTCGCGCTGGCGAACAACCGCGCGAGAACTCGCCACGCCTGAGTTCGTCGCTCGTGCCGCGCAACGGCGCTGTGGCGCGGCCGAACAGAGCTTCGGATGCCAATGCCCGCCGCACCTCCTGCCGCCTCCGCCGCGGTGATTGTGACACTGCGCCCCACCCCATCGCGGGCCTCACTGCGGCGCGGTCCCACGCCCTCGTGGGGCGCCGCGGGGCCCCACGCCTCGACGTCGGCGCCACGCCGGGGCACGCCATCCGGCAGGGTACGGAGCGAAGGCGCGGAGTCTGGCCAGAGTCCGCGTCGCTCGTCGCGGGCGCCGACAGACACGCGCATACATCGGACGTCGCGCGCCGCAGAAGCGACGATTCGCAGCTCAATGATCCCGCGAACGGAGGGTGCACATAATGGGACCGTGTGAGATCAGCATCGAGCTTGAGGAGCCCTCCCGCCGCTATTCGCCCGGCGAGTCGATACGCGGTGTCGTCCGCGTCCGCGTCCGCCGCGACACCGCCTGCAACGCGCTCTCCCTCCGCCCGAAGTGGCGCTGCTCCGCACAAGGTTCGGCGTCCCGAGGGGACCACCGCCCCGAGCTGCTCTTCAGCGGCGACTGGCGACCCGGCGTCCACATCTACGACTTCGCGCTGGTGTGCCATGCGTGGCCGATCAGCTTTCACGGGGACCTCTTCGACGTCGACTGGGTCCTCGAGGCCTATGCGGAGATCGACTGGCACGATGACGCCGTCGAGAGTGTCCCCATTCTCGTCGAGCCGGCCGCCGACGCTGTGATTGATGTGTCGAGCATCTCGGCAACGCCTCCGGACACGTCTCCGTCGCTCACCCTCGGGGCGCTGGGTGCGAGCGTCGCCGGCCTCATCGTGCTCGTCGAGGCGGTGACCGCCAATGGCCCGTTCCCCGTGATCGCCTGTGGCGCCGCGGCGAGCCTCGTCGGCGCCTACTTCCTCTGGGAGGCGCTCGCCACATGGCTGGCGCGGCAGGCCTTCGAGCGCCTCAATCCGCGGATCGTCGCGATCGAAGGGCGCCAGCTCCTCATCGACGTCGACTACGAGACGCCCTTCGCCCTCGTCTCTGTGGAGCCGGTGCTCGTCGTTGAGGAGAGGGTGCTCCGTGTCACGGCCTCGCGCGCCGACACCGGCGAGCAGACAATCAAGACAGATGTCCGAGAGCGCAGCCGAACGAGCGGCGACCGCGTGAGTGTCCGCGACGGCGGACCCGACACGCTGCGCCTCGCGCTCGCGCTGCCGGATCCGCGCGAGGTCGGCTGCAGCCTCACGATCGGCGAGATGTCGGTGAACTGGCGCCTCGAGCTCATCTTCCGCTTCGCGCGATGGCCTGCCCACGTCGCCTCCTACGACTTGGAGGTCGCTATGACGTCATGGCGAACGCAGCGCTCGCGCTCCGTGCCGACGCGCGAGGCACCCCGTGGGCGCACAACCGACAGGCTCCCGCGCCCTCGCCTCGCCGCCGACGAGCCGACGCTCGAGCGTCGCGCCAAGGCGATCGGGGTCGACCGCCGGCGTCACGCCCCGCCGCGAGCCCTCAGCTCATCGCGCCGTGATCACCCGGACGTCCCTTGACGCCGCTGCCACGCCTCGAAGCGCGCCTGCATCTCAGCGGCGGTCACCCGCGGCGCGTCGTCGGCGAAGTCGTACCACGCGGGCTTCTCATCGATGAACACGTGCTCGCGGATCGCCGCCGGCTCCCCCTCGACGACGTGCGCAGACACGGACATGTTCTCGCTGCCCTTGAGCCGCCAGAAGAGGGTCGTCCCGCAGCGCCCGCAGAAGCCGCGCGCGGCGATCGCCGAGCTCTCGTACCAGCGCAGCTCGCTCGCCTCATCGAGGCGGAGGCCGTCGGCGAACCACGTCGACATCAGCGGCCCAGCCGTGTGCCGCCGGCACGTCTCACAGTGACAGACCTCCGCGGGCCCGAGCGAGCCCAGGCCGGTGAAGGTCACCGCGCCGCACAGACATCGACCTCTCGTCTCTCGCATGCGCGCCGATGGTAGCAGGCCGCGGCGCGCCGCAGGCCGTCGCCGTGGGCCCTTGACTATGCACAGTGTTCAGGCGGCGCCGCGCCCCCTGACGCCTACTTCGCCGCGCACGACCAGGTGCCGGCTCCGCAGACGCACGCGAAGTCGGTGGAGGTCGTCCGGTAGACGCAGAAGTCCGAGTTGCCGCGCGGACAGGCGGAGCCGTTCGCCGGGACGGAGCGCGGGCAGTAGGCCGGGCCCTCGACCGCAGTGACGTCGCCCGGCGACTGGCTGCCGCCGCCGCTCGACTTGCAGGCGAGGCCGAGGGCGACGCCTGCGGCGAGGGCGAAGCCGAGGAGGACGCTGCGATGGCGGAGGGCGCGGGTGCTCATGAGCACAAGCCTCCTCTCACGGACGACCAGAGTCAACGACGCCGCGGGCACAAATGCGCGGCGACGCGGCGACGCGGATCACCTCTGCGAAGGCGTCCACGCGACGCGGACGGCGGCGGACCCCCGCGAGCCTGCGCCGGTGCGGCGCTCGTGCCCGCCGTCGCGGGGTCCGGGCGCCCCCTCGTGCCGGCGCCTCAGCGACCCGACGCGCCCACTTCTCGTCGCCGACGTCCGGGCGCGCCGCGCCTCCTCCGGCGCGCCTCGAGACCACGCGCGCCGCCGCACGGATGATCGCGCGCCTCACTTGTACGTTCCCACGGCGCCGCAGATCGGTGAGAATTCGAGGGCGCTGGCCACGGCTCCCAGCGCGATGGTTATGCCTGAGCCCTCGACGTCCCAGAGCACCTCGCGGACCACCAAGGTCGCCGAGATCGAGGAGCTCATCGCTACGACCGCGACGCCCAAGCCGATCCCCGGCGACCTCGCGGCTCGCGACCGCAGCGGGCGGCGCCCGGGGCCGCTCGAGCAGGCGGTCGCCGACGCCCTCATGGGTCCGCTAGAGCAGGCGCCGCGCGCCCCCGCGGGGCCGGCCGAGGAGATCGTCGTCGACGTCGACGTCGACGCCAACGTCGACGCCAACGAGTCGCGCCTCACGACGTCGACGCCGGGGATCCGCCGCTCATGGCTCGACGTAGCCCTCGCCGAGAAGCTCCTCGAGCGGCGCACCGAGCCGATCCACCTCAGCCCCGGGGCGATCGTGCCGGGGACCCGCTACCGGATCGTCCGCTGGATCGGCGACGGCGGCATGGGCGTGGTCTACGAGGCCGAGCATATGGACATCGGCCGCCGCTTCGCGGTGAAGATCCTCCGCCAAGAGGTCTGCAACATCCCGCGGGCGACGCAGCTCTTCCGCGACGAGGCGCGCGCGGCCGCGAAGATCGGCGCCGACGCGATCGTCGAGATCTTCGACTTCGCGGAGCTCCCGGACGGCCGCCTGCTCTACGCGATGGAGCTCCTCAACGGCCGCGCGCTCGCCCGCGAGATCGCCGAGCGGCCGCTGGCGCCGGCGCGCGTCGTCGCGATCCTCCGCCAGCTCTGCAAGGGCCTCGCCGCCGCCCACGCGGCGCACATCATCCACCGCGACATCAAGCCGGACAACATCTTCCTGGCGGAGCGCAACGGCCGGCCCGACGCGGTCAAGATCCTCGACTTCGGCATCGCGATCTTCATGGTCGAGGCGACGGTCACCGACGCCAACGTGATCGGCACGCCGCACTACCTCGCGCCCGAGATCGTCACCGGCAAGCCCTACGACGCCCGCGTCGACATGTACGCCATCGGCTGCACGGCCTTCGAGATGCTCACCGGGCAGCCGCCCTTCGAGGGCTCGATGAAGGAGCTCCTCGAGGCCCACGTCGACCGCCCGCCGCCGTCGATCGCCGAGGTCCGCGCCGACGACCTCGTCCCCGCCGCCCTCGAGGCGGTGCTCCGACGGTGCATGGCGAAGGACCCCGACGCGCGGTTCGCCGACATGGAGGATCTCGAGGCGGCGCTGTGCGAGGCCCAGATCGCCGCCAAGCTCGAGACGCCGTGGGACGACCTGCCGCTGCCCAACGTCGACGTCGAGCGCCGCGACAAGCTCCTCCGGCGGATGCCCGACCCCAACGCGGGGGCGCTCGCCCAGGGCCCGCGCCGCCGCCCCTACCTCGCTTGGCTGGCGATCGCGGCGCTGGCGATCGCGGCGATCGCCTACGTCAGCAACGCGCTCATCAACCCGTCCGCGGTCGAGATCGACCCGAGGCTCGTCCGCCTCGAGGCCGAGGCCAGGGAGGCCGCCGCGCGGGTGATCTTCGTCTATCCCCCGGCCAGCGCCCCCGACGCCCGCACGGCCTATCAGGCGATCCGCGACATGGAGACCCTGACCCCGGGGCCCAAGGGGGACAACGCGCGGGCGCTCGCCCGCGAGCTCCGGCGCGAG
>JAGQIT010000420.1 GCA_020431135.1 Myxococcales bacterium
AGCGCCAGCGCCAGCGACGGCCCGCTGAGCGGCGTCATCAGGCCGGGGCGGCGGCGGTTGAAGTTCCGCAGCGCGTCGCCGAGGGGCGGCGCCGTGCTGACGTAGACGACCCCGACCGCGTCGAGGGCGTCGAGGAGCGCCGGGTCGGCGTCGTCCGCCGGGAGGAGCAGCGGCCGCGCGGCGGCGGCGCGGTGGAGCTGGCCGCGGCTGTCCGGGAAGAGGGCGACGCCGTCGAGGGCGTCGGCCGTGAGCTGGTCGCCGCGCTCGCCGAAGAAGCGGAGCACCTCGGCGAGCCAGCGGGCGTTCGGCGGCGCCTCGCCGTCGGGATCAAAGGCCAGGGTCGCGGCGTCGCCGGGGTCGAGGAGGCCGGCGATCGTCGTCACCACCTGGGGCAGCTCCATCGCGTCGAGCTGAGCCTCGGGGCACGGGCGCAGGCGGGTGCCGCTCTGGATCCCGACGTCGATGAACCACTCCGGGTGGCCCTCGAAGAGGCGCCGGGTCGGGCCGTCGGCGAGGAAGACCGGCTGGCTGCCGAACGCCCGCAGGATGCCGTCGGCGCACAGCGCCAGCGGCAGGCCGGCGAGGTCGTCCTTGCGATCCGAGAGGCAGAACTGGAGGAGATCGACGACGTGCGAGCGCTCGCGCAGGCACAGGCGCGACGCCTCCTCGAGCGGCGCCTCGGCGAAGGGCTCGTCGCCGCGCAGCCAGTCGCGGAGCTGCTGCGGTCGGTAGCGGACCGTCACGACGTCGGCCCGCTCGGCGCTCTTGACCATCCGCCCTGGGAGGTCGGGATCCGGGAGGCGGAGCCCGTCGTCGCGCAGCGCCTCCTGGAGGAGCTCGCCCCACAGCGGCGGCGGCAGCCTCGCCTCGCGCAGCGGCTCCCAGGCGATCTCACCGCCGGCGCGCGTGCGGATCAGCGGCAGGGTGGCGAGGCGGCGCAGGAGGCCCTCGGCGAAGCCGCGCCACGGGTCATCTGGCGGACGGGACAGGTCCGGCCAGAGATCGTAGTAAGGGGTCAGGGAGGTCTCGGCGATGTCGGGGGCGAGCGCCGAGATCGCCAGGGCCACGGCCTGCGGGACCGCGTGCTCGAGGAGCGCGCAGTTCCAGGCGACGCGCGCCCGATCGGCCTCGGCGTAGAGCGCCGGGTCGGTCGAGATCTGCCGGCGCGAGGCGTCGAGATCGAAGCAGCCGTTGATGTGGCAGGCGAGGTGGACCGGCTGCTCGGGCAGCGGGAAGGTGCAGAAGAGCTTGCCGCGCTGGCGCGGCGCGACGGCGAGGCGGCCGTCGTCGCGGAGGTCGAGGCGGATCGCCGCGCCGACCCACGGCAGCGCCTTCTCGTGCAGGCTGAGCATCTGCTCGTTGAGGCGGAGGATGCGGTCGTAGCCGTCGACGAAGAGCCCCGAGGCGACCTGCCAGGCCCGGACCTCGCGCCTCTTCGGCGTCTGGAGCGCGATCATCTGGCGGTAGGCGACGCGCGCCAGGGTCTCGGGATCGCTGCGCCAGGTCGTGATGTTCTCGGCGGTGTCGCCGTCGACCGCGGCGTTGCCGATCGCCCGCTTGGCCTGGACCTCGTTGCTGTTGACGGTCGTCAGCTCGAGGAGCTCGCGGACGGTGCCGTCGGGATCGATCGCCGTGACCCGGAGGTCGAGGACGTTGCGCGCGAAGAGGAGGAGCTCGTCGCCGGCGGCCTCGAGGTCCTCGAGCATCTGCTCGAAGTCGCCGCGGTCGAAGGGCTCGTCGCAGATCTCGGACTCAGCGGCCTGCGCGGGCGTGCGGATCGGCAGGCGGAAGATCGTCCCCGCGTGCGCGAGCTCGCCGACCCGGAGGCCGCCGGCGCTGAAGGGGCGCAGCCAGTCGTCGGCGCGCTCCCAGAGCTCGGCGAGCTCCCAGCGCTTGCCGGTCGGCTCGTCGGCGTCGGCGACGGCGACGCGGTGCGGATCGAAGGCGATCGCCCAGCGCCCCGAGACGAAGCTCGGGTAGTCGCTGACGTTGTAGGCGGTGTTGAAGCCGAGGCCGAAGCGCCCGGTCTTCGGCCCGAGCTCCGACTTCGAGCTCTCGCCGATGCTGCGGATCGCCTGGAAGTCGGCCTCCGAGAACACCTGGTCGTTGGCGAAGAGGAGCGCCGGTCCCTGGAGCCGGCCCATCCGCGGATCCGGGAGGTTGTCGCGGGCGTGCTCGCGGCCGTCCCAGATCACCCACAGGCGGGTCGCGCCGGCGTCGTCGGCGTTCTGGAGGAACTCCTTGACGATGCCGATGCTCCGCGGATAGCTGCGGATGAGCCCGCGCAGGCGCACCGTGAGTCGCTCTCGCTGGCCGAAGCCTTCGCCGATGATCCGTCCCTCGTTCTCCACGACGCACTCCCTCGATCGCGGCGGCGATCGCCAACCATCATCCATGGTTGACGGCGATCACCGCAAAGGTCGAGCTGCGAAGAGCGTGCGACTACAACGGCGCGGGCGATCTCGCGTCGCGGCGCGCTCGACCTCGCCCGGACGCGCACCTTCGGCCGCCGATCGGTGTAGGTGCGCAGGGCCGCCGACAGCCGCGCACCCGGCGTAGCGAACGATCGCGCGCCGCCGGCTGTCTCGAAGATCTCCGCGGGCGCTGGCTCGCCGCGCCGCGCCGTCGCCGGCGGCGCGAGAGCACGCGCCGCTCTTCGGGCTGCTAGAGGCGCCGGAGGTAGACCTCCGAGACGCTGTGCTCGGGGCCCTTGTGGAGGATCAGGTCGGCGCGCGCGCGCGTGGGCGCGATATTCTCGCCGAGGTTGCGCTCATTGATCTCGGTCCAGATGCGGATCGCCGTCGCCTCGGCCTCGTCGTCGGAGAGGGCGGCGAAGCGGCGGAAGAACGAGCGCGGATCCTTGAACGCCGTCTGGCGCAGCGCGAGGAAGCGCTCGACGTACCAGCGGCGGATATGATCGGTCGCGGCGTCGACGTAGATCGAGAAGTCGAAGTAGTCGCTGACGAAGGTCGTGTGCCCGTCGTCGACCGGCCCGGTCTGGAGGACGTTGAGCCCCTCGACGATGACGATGTCGGGCTGCTCGACGACGACCTCCGCACCGTCGACGATGTCGTAGGTGAGGTGCGAGTAGACCGGCGCGCGGACGGCCGGCGCCCCCGACTTGATCGCGCTGAGGAAGCGGAGGAGGCGGCGGCGGTCGTAGCTCTCAGGGAAGCCCTTGCGCTCCATTAATCCGCGCTCGGCGAGAACTTTGTTCGGGTGGAGGAAGCCGTCGGTGGTGATGAGATCGACCTTCGGGTGCGCGGGCCAGCGCTCGAGGAGCGCCTCGAGCACGCGCGCGGTCGTCGACTTGCCGACGGCGACCGAGCCGGCGATCCCGATGATGAACGGGACCTTGCCAGGGAGCTTGCCGAGGAAGGTGTCGCTCGCCCGGTAGAGCTCCTGCGAGGCGGCGACGTAGAGGCTGAGGAGGCGCGAGAGCGGCAGGTAGATGCGGACGACCTCGTCGAGGCTGAGCTCGACGTTGATCCCGCGCAGGCGCTCGAGATCGGCCTCGTCCAGGGAGAGGGGAGTAGACGCCCGCAGCGCCCCCCACTGCCGCGCGCTGAAGCGGAGGTAGGGCGAGAACTCCTCGTCGTCGGCGCCGCGCATGCGATCCTCTGCGCCCTCACCCATGCGAAGGGGTCTCCGGGCGCGCGTAGGGCGGGTTCATCAGGTGACGGTAGGCGAAAGCGGGGCCGCGGTCGAGCGCGGAGGTCGGCAGCCGCAAAGCTCTCGCAGAGCTGACCTTTGGGCGGCTTCAGGCGGCGCGGAGGCGAGGGCGTCGTCACTTGCAGGTGGCGACGTCCGCGGCGGAAACCCGGCCAAATGAGCGTCTAGACGTGAGGTGATTCGATCAACGATGATTGCTTTTGCTGTGCGCGTGGGGGTTGGCGATGAGGAGCTGCAGGTCGCGTCCCGGGTCGGGGTCGACGACGTCGACGTCCTGATCGCCTGCGTCGACGCTGTGACCTGCGCGCGCATCTCTGCGGAGCTCACCGCGAGCGGGCTGCGCGTCGGTGTCGTCTGCGCGAGCGTGCCGAGCGAGCTGCGGCCGCAGCTCGCCGCCCTCGGCCGCGGCGGCGTCGTCCTGATCGAGAGGCCGTCGCGCGCCCCTGCGCTCGTCGACGTCGCCCGCTCCGCGGCGCACGTCGCCTGCATCGCCCTCGTCGAGCCGGACGGCGTGCGCGTCGCCCTGTCGCTCGGCGTCGATGACGTCGTTCTGTCCCCGTGGACAGGTGCGGAGATCAGCGCCCGCGTCGAGGTCGCGCGCGCCCGCGTGGCCGCCAGCGATCCGGAGCTCGCCGCGTGGTCGACCCACGGCCCCGACGCGCTCGCCGTCCTCGACGTCAGCGGCGACATCCTGAGCTGGAGCCTCGCGGCCGTCGACTGCCTCGGCTACGACACCCGCGACATCGTCGACGGCGGCTTCGGTCGCCTCCTCACCGAGGAGTCCGAGTGGGCGCTCGCGGAGATCGTCAGCGGCACCGCCGAGTCGCTCGCCGGCGTCCGTCTCCGTCGCCGCGGCGGCGGCGAGGTCCTGTGCACATTGCACATGGCCCGCTGGCGCTCCGGCGAGGGCCGGCGGATCGGCGTGCGCATCGAGGAGACCGCCGACGTCAGCGACGAGCTCATGCGGATCGCCTCGTTCCCCGAGCTCAGCCCGCAGTCGATCTTTGAGCTCAGCGGCGGCGGCGAGCTGATGTACATGAACCCCGCGCTCATCAGCCTCGACATGAACCTTCGGGAAGGTCTCGTCGACGCCGCCCGCGACGTCCTCAAGCGCTCGCCGGACTTCGTCGAGGGGATCCGCCACCGCGAGGTCTGCTGCGACGAGCGGTGGTTCGAGCAGGTGATCCACGCGACCCCCGAGTGGGAGAGCGTGCGCGTCTACGTCCAGGACATCACCGAGCGCAAGCTCGCCGAGATCTCGCTGCGCGAGGCCCACGACTCGCTCGATCGCAAGGTCAAGGAGCGGACCGTCGATCTCCAGCGCGAGGTCGAGATCCGCAAGCGCGCGGAGGAGGCCGCGCTTGCGGCGAACGAGGCCAAGAGCGCCTTCCTTGCGACGATGAGCCACGAGCTGCGGANNCGCTCAACGCGATCATCGGCTACTCCGAGCTCCTCGCCGAGGAGATGACGGAGGGCGAGGCGCACGAGGACCTCGGGAAGATCGTCGCCGCCGGTCAGCACCTCCTCGGGCTGATCAACGACATCCTCGACCTGTCGAAGATCGAGGCCGGGCAGATGGCGCTGATCTTCGAGGAGGTCGAGCTCGAGTCGGCGATCAACGACGTCGTCGCCACCATCGAGCCGCTCGCTCGCGCCCGCGGGAACATCGTGTCGGTCGTCCACGGCGCGGGGGACGTCTGCGTCCAAGGCGATCCGCGGCGGGTCCGGCAAATTCTTCTGAACCTCTGTGGCAACGCCGCAAAGTTCACCAAGAACGGAGACATCCGCGTGACCGCCCGCGCGCGTGAGCCCGGCTGGATCGACGTCTCGGTGGCCGACACGGGCATCGGAATCTCCGCCGAGAAGCTCGGGCGGATCTTCGACCCGTTCACCCAGGCGGACTCGTCGACCTCCAGGGAGTACGGCGGAACAGGCCTCGGGCTGGCCATCTCGCGCAAGCTCGCCGAGCTCCTCGGGGGCTCCCTGGACGCGTCCTCAGAGCTCGGCGTCGGCTCGGAATTCACCCTCCGCCTCCCCGTCTGCTGATGGCCGAACAGATGAGGGGTCTGCGGCGGATCGAAGGCTTTGCGCTCGGTTGTCGAGGCGAAGCTCGCTACACTAAAAGGGGCCCATGGGTGGGCCCGGAGGTTGGCGATGAAGGTAAGTGATCTCGACCTGCGAACGATGCTGAGCTTCGACCCGGAGCACGGGAAGGTGTGCCTCGGCGAGGATCGGATGCTCCTCTTCCGCCAGGACGCGCTCTCCGTTCTCCGCCGGCTGCTCAACGACCAGCTCGGCGAACGGCTGATGCGGGCGATCCTCTCGCAGTTCGGCTACCGCTGCGGCAACGGCGACTACGGGACGCTGAGCAAGAGCTATGACTGGGAGACCGAGCTCGATCGGATGAGCGCCGGTCCGGCCCTCCACACGTGGGAGGGCATCGTCCACGTCGAGCCGACCTTCCTCGAGTACGACCGCGACAGCGGCCACTTCCACATGCGCGGGATCTGGCGCAACTCGTACGAGGCCGAGATCCACCGCGAGATCTTCGGCCTCAGCGACGAGCCCGTCTGCCACTCGCTCACCGGCTACGCCAGCGGCTGGTGCTCGGCGTTCTTCGGCAAGCCGTTGATCGCCATCGAGACCAAGTGCATGGGCAAGGGCGACGAGCGCTGCGAGTTCGAGGTCCGGACGCCGAACGCCTGGGGGCCGGAGGCCGACGCGTGGAAGGAGGCGCTCGAGCAGAACGACTACTCGCTGTCGCGCGAGCTCGAGGCGAAGATCGCGGTGATCCAGGAGCAGGAGATGGCGATCTCCGAGCTCAACACCCCGGTGATGGAGATCTGGGACGACATCCTGGTCCTCCCGATCGTCGGCGTCGTCGACACGCGCCGGAGCATGGAGATCATGAACAACCTGCTCGAGAGCATCGAGCAGACGCAGTCGCGCTGCGTGATCATCGACGTCACCGGCGTCGAGGTCGTCGACACGAAGACGGCCGACTACCTGCTCAAGGTCATGCGCGCGGCCAACCTCCTCGGCAGCCGCTGCGTCCTCACGGGCCTGTCGTCGGCGATCGCCCAGACGCTGGTCGAGATCGGCGCCGACCTCAGCGAGGTCCGGACCCTCCGCAACATCAAGGAAGGCCTGAAGGACTGCTTGAAATACCTCCGCCTCGAGTCGCGCGAGGAGTAGGTCGATGCGACGGACCATCCCCATCATCAAGCTGCGGCAGAACCTGATCGTCTCGATCCAGATCGAGATGACGGATCGTCTCGTCGCCGAGCTCAAGGAGAACATCGCCTTCGAGGTCCGCGCGAGGGAGGTCTCGGGGCTCGTCATCGAGGTCTCGGCCGTCGACTTCCTCGACTCGTACATCGCCCGCTCGCTCCAGCAGATCGCCAAGATCGCCGCGTGCATGGGCGTCGAGACGATCCTCGCCGGCCTCGACTCGGCGGTTGCGATCACCCTCGTCGAGATGGGGGCCGACATGCTCGGCCTCGAGACGGCGCTCGATCTCGAAGACGCAATCGACATCCTCGAGGAGCGACAGGCTGAGTCGCGCTCCGAAGAGGAGCGCGTCCTCGCCGAGATCTACGCCGAACTGGAGGAGTCCTAGGCGCCGATGGCCACCTTCGCGGACATCTGCGCGGTCCTCGGCCGCCACTACAGCGCCTCGTCGGCGCGGACGATCGCCCGCATGGCGGTGCGCCGGATCGGCGCGCGTGAGCACGCGGTAGCGACGCTCCGCGACCACGACGCCCTCCTCCACGAGCTCCGTCGGGGCATGGACCTCTTCGCCGCCTCGGCGACGGCGCGGCGCCTGTGCGTGCGCCAGCTCGAGGCGCTCTTCAGCCGCGAGGGCGACGAGACGATCGTCGAGGTCCAGGAATTCGAGGTCGCGATCGTCGACGAGTCTCACATCGTCGAGGCGCGGACCAAGGCGCGGACGATGGCCGCGGAGATCGGCTTCGGCCGCACGCAGCAGGTCAAGGTCGCGACCGTCGTCTCGGAGCTCGCGCGCAACATCTATCACTACGCCGGCACCGGAGTGGTCGCGGCGCGGCGGATCAGCGGCTCGCGCCCGGGGATCATGATCGAGGCCCGCGACGAGGGCCCAGGGATCGCCGACGTCGAGGCGATCCTCGCCGGGGCCTACCGTTCGCGGACGGGGCTCGGCCTCGGTCTCATCGGCTGCAAGAACCTCTCGGATGAGCTGACGATCGACACCGCGCCGGGTGACGGGACGCGTGTGAAGGTTAAGATGTATCGATGAGCCTCGAGCTCGAGATTGCGACGGTGTTCCGGGCGATGCCTGGCGAGCGAGCCTGCGGGGACCGGGCCGTGCGCTGGGAGGACGGCGACGACGTGTTGGTCGCCGTGGTCGACGGCCTCGGCCACGGCCCGCACGCCGAGATCGCCGCAGTGGCGGCCGTCGACTACATCGCTGAGCACCGCGACGCGGGGCTCGATCCCCTGATCCACGGCTGCGACAAGGCGCTCCGCGGGACCCGCGGCGCCGTCCTGACGCTCGTCCGGATCCGACGCTCGACCGGCGAGGCCTGGCACGCGGCGATCGGCAACGTCGAGGCGCGCTTCGTCGGCTCCGGCGACGTCCCGCTCCTGACGACGCCTGGGGTCGTCGGCGCGAGGATCCGCAAGATCCGCGAGCGCGCCTTCGAGTTCTGCGCCGGGTCGACGCTGATCATCCACACGGACGGCATCTCGAGCCGCTTCCGCCTCGGCGAGCTCCACGGACAGAGCGCAGAGGCGATCGCCCGGACCCTCCTCCGTGATCATGCCAAGGACCACGATGATGCCGGGTGCGCGGTCATCGTCAGCTGAGCTCCGGATCGCGATCCAGCGGCCGGCGGAGGTCATCGCCCTCCAGGCCCGAGCGCGGGCCTTCGCGGCGGCGGCGGGCCTCGCCAACGTCGCCTGCTGGGAGGTCGCGATCGCCGTCAGCGAGGCCGCCACGAACATGATCAAGTTCGCCGGCGGCGGCGTCGTCACCCTCCGCGTCGGCGACGATCCGCGGCCGCACGTCGCGGTCGAGGCCCACGACCGCGGCGGCGGCATCGCTCACCTCGAGGAGGCGCTCGTCGACAACATCTCCGAGGGGGTCGACGCCCGCGAGGTCAGCGACCCGCGCGGGCGTCGCGGGCTCGGGCTCGGGCTCGGGGCGATCAAGCGGCTGATGGACGAGGTCGAGATCGACAGCGCGGTCGGTGAGGGGACGACGATCCGCGCCCGCAAGTGGATCCCGACCCGGTCGTAGGTCGGTCGCCTCTCGGCGTCGAGAGGTTCTGTCTGATCAGACAGGTGACCGCGCCGGGCCTCAGGGGCGCGGCCGCGGGCTGCGGCGGCGCGGGAGCACCACCGAGAAGGCGCTGCCCTCGCCGACGGTGCTCTGGACGCTGATCTCGCCGCCCATCGCCTCGACGAGGCGCCGCGTGATCGCCAGGCCGAGGCCGGTGCCTTCGTAGCGGCGCGTCGGCGACATGTCGGCCTGGTAGAACTCCTCGAAGAGGCGGGCGAGCTGATCCTTGGTCATGCCGATGCCGGTGTCGCTGACCGTGAAGCGGATCCGTCCGCCGTCCTGACCCTCGGCCTTGACCTCGAGGCTGATCGTCCCGCCTTCCGTGAACTTCGCCGCGTTGTTGAGGAGGTTGAGGAGGATCTGCCACATGCGCATCTGGTCGGCGACGAGCTCGCCGATGTCCGGCTCGCACATGTACTCGAGGCGGTTCCTGTTCTTGGCGATCAGCGGGCCGACGGTCGCCGCGATCTCCTCGAGCAGCGGCTGGATCGCGAAGGGCCGCTCGACGAGCTCCATCTTCCCGGCCTCGATCTTCGAGAGGTCGAGGATGTCGGAGATGAGCCCCAGGAGGTGGGTGCTCGCGCCGTGGATCCGATCGAGGTCGTCGAGGGCGCTCTGCGTGTCGCGCTCGGGGAGCTCCTCTTGGAGCAGCTCGCAGTAGCCGATGATCGCGTTGAGCGG
>JAGQIT010000421.1 GCA_020431135.1 Myxococcales bacterium
CGTCGTCCAGGTCTACGAGGTCGGCCAGTTCGCCGGGCAGGTCTTCGTCGCCATGGAGTTCGTCGAGGGCATGCCGCTCAGCGACTGGCTCGAGGCCGAGGAGCGCAGCTGGCAGGAGATCCGCGACATGTTCGTCCAGGCAGGTCGGGGCCTGGCCGCGGCCCACGACAAGGGGCTCGTCCACCGCGACTTCAAGCCGGACAACGTCCTCGTCGGCAAGGACGGCCGCGCCCGCGTCCTCGACTTCGGCCTCGCCCGCGCCGAGGGCCCCGGCCGCGGCACGCCGACGGCCGACTCGATGCTGATGCGGCTGACCTCGACCAACAACGCCTTCGAGGCCAAGCTGACGGTCGCCGGGTCGATCATGGGGACGCCGGCCTACATGTCGCCGGAGCAGCACGAGGGCGCGCCGACGGGCGCCCCGAGCGATCAGTTCTCGCTCTGCGTCGCCCTCTACGAGGCCGTCTACGGCCAGCACCCCTTCGCCGGCGAGACCTACCAAGAGCTCGCCGACTCGGTGACGGGCGGCAAGCTGCGGCCGCCGCCGTCGGGCTCCGGCGTCCCCGACTGGCTCCTCCAGGCCCTGACGACGGGCATGGCCGTCGACCCCGATCAGCGCCACCCGTCGATGGACACGCTCCTGGCCGACCTCAGCCAGGACACGACGCCGCCGATCGCCCGCTCGCGCTGGCTGTGGCCCGGGGTGACGATCTTCGCCGTCGTCGTCGCCGTCCTGATCACCCTCGGCCTCGTCAACGGCCCGGCGCCGACCGAGGAGGAGCTCGCGCTGATCGCCAAGCTCGAGGGGGAGGCCCGCGACGCCGCCCAGCGCTCGCGCTGGGTCTACCCCGGCGAGGGCGACCCCGCGGACACAGCCTACCGCCGGATCGCCGCGCTCGAGGCGCTCGAGGGCGGGGCCGCGGCCGAGGGCTCGGAGCGCGCCAAGAAGCTCCGCCTCGACTTCGCCGACGAGCTCGTCACCCTCGGCAACAAGTTCTACGACGAGGCGAGCACCCGCCCCTTCGCCCGCGACGCCTACGTCCAGGCGCTGGTCTTCGACCCCGACAACCCGGAGGCGAGCGAGCGCGCCGGCATGACCCTCGGGCAGCTCGCCGACCTCCGCCAGCGCGCCGTCGGCTCGGAGTTCAGCGACGCCGAGGTGTTCACCGCCGAGGCGCTCACCGTCCTCGCCGAGGACGACCCCGACGCCCGCGCCGAGGGCCTCATCGCCCTCCAAGACCGCAAGGGCTTCGGCTCCGCGAGCGCCCAGATGATGATGATGCCGGTCGTCGAGAGCCTCGGCGGCCAAGAGGCCAAGCGCAAGCTCCGGCGCAGGCTCGAGCAGGACCTCCTCGCCGCCGCCGACCTCGAGCCGGCGCCGACCGAGCGCAGCGCCGGCGCCGGCGCTCCGGCGGCCGACACCGACGGCGATGACACCGACGGCGACGCCGCGGAGCCCGAGCCCGAGCCCGAGCCCGAGCCCGAGCCGACAAAGGGCAAGGGCAAGCCGAGCGGCGGCAAGGGCAAGACGAAGGGCAAGGAAAAGGCCGATACCGGCGCCAGCGGGGGCGACGAGGGCGACGAGGCCGAGCCCGTCTACGACCCGGTGAAGTCGATGGAGCTGACCCGCGAGGCCGAGGCCGCGCGCCGCCGCGGCGCCCTCGGCGAGGCCGAGCAGCTCTTCCACCAGGCGCTCGGCTTCTGGAACCGCAACGCCGCCGCGCTGATGGGCCTCAGCGACATCAACTTCGACCGCGGCGCCTTCGACCGCGCCGTCAAGTTCGCCAAGCAGGCCGTCCGCGCCGAGCCGAAGAACGGCGACTACCGCCTCCGCCTCGGCGACGCCTACTTCAAGGTGCTGCGCTACAACGACGCCCGCCAGGCCTACGAGAAGGCGTCGGAGCTGGGCAACGGCAAGGCGAAGGAGCGCCTCAAGCGCCTCCGCGAGAAGACCGGAGGCTGATCCCGCCCATGGCACGAGCTGCACGTCACGCGATCACCCTGAGCACCGCCGCCGTGCTCGCCCTCAGCCAGGCGATCCCGACGGTCTTCGCCGCCCAACCCGAGGACGACGACGCGACCGACGAGGCCGCGTCCGAAGACGACGAGGCCAGCGAAGCCGCGCCCGCCGAGCCCGAGGCCGAGCCCGAGCCCGAGCCCGAGCCCGAGCCCGAGCCCGAGCCCGAGGCGGACCCGGCGAGCTACAGCTCGCGCCTCGCGATCCTCCCGGTCGAGATCGACGGCACCGTCGACGAGGGCGCCGACGAGCGCCTCCTGACCAACCTCCGCAAGGGCTTCGCCCGCGGCGCCTTCGGCCTCGTCGATCAGCCGGCGATCGCCGCGATCGCCGGCGGCGCGTGCGACGACGCCTGCGTCAGCGCGCTGCGCTCGCAGGAGAGCGCCGACTATGTCCTAAAGACCAGGATCAAGGTCGACGACCGCGACTACATCGTCAAGCTCGATCTCGTCGACAGCAAGAACGCCGACGTCGTCGCGTCGAGCGACGAGCGCTGCGACCTCTGCGGCCTCGCCGAGGTCGGCCAGCTCCTCGAGGCCCAGGCCGCGGTCCTCCGGCGCAAGCTCGAGGACCTGATCAAGGGCCCGCCGGTCCTCCAAATCGAGACCACCCCGGCGGGCGCGCTCGTCTTCGTCGACAACCAGCTCGTCGGCACCTCGCCGCTCGAGCGGACGATGATCGAGGGCGAGCACATCGTCCGCGTGATGCTCGACGGCTACGTCCCCGACGAGCGCGAGGTCAACCTGGTCTCCGGCGTCCGCGAGGTCCTCGAGCTCCCGCTCAAGCGGACGCCGCAGCAGGCGAAGTTCCGCGCCTTCGGCTGGGCGAGCCTCGCCGTCGGCCTCCCGGTCCTCGGCGGCGGCGTCGCCATGCTCGCCCTCCACGGCCGCTACTCGGGAGAGTGCGACGGGCTGATCACGGTCTACGACGAGAACGGCACCGCCTACACCGGGACCAACTCCGAGTACCGGCCGATCGTCTGCGAGTCGGTCGTCAACACCCGCTGGGGCGGCGCCGCGGCGCTCGCCGGCGGCGCCGCGCTCGTGACGATCGGCGCGATGCTCCTCCTGCGCACGCGCAACAAGAACAAGACCAAGACCAAGGCGAAGGCCAAGGACACGGCGCGGATCGTCCCCGCCGGCTTCGGCATCGCCGGCCGCTTCTAGGGGCCCGGCGCGTCAGCGCGTCGGCCACGTCACACCGGTCGCATCTCGCCGCCGGTCCCCGGCGCTGCGTCACAGCGGCGCGGTGTGGGCGCGGAGGAGCGAGGCGTCGCACCTGCGCCTGACTGATCAGACAGACGCATACCAGACCACGACGCCGCCTCCGACCTGCCCCTTGCGCGAAGGGTCCGCCGGCCGGACAACCCGGCGAGAACGATCGACCCCGGTCGACCCCACGTCTCTCGCAGCCGCGCGCGCCGCGGCTCATGACCAGCCCCAAGGGGATCGCGCGAATCGCAAGGCGCCCGCCGGGCGATCCCCGCGGAGCACGCGAGCGACGCGGCCCCTCGCGCCCCCTCCCCCGACGCTCTCGCGGCCGGGGAGCCCCCGCGGTGCCGCGACGCGGGCTGAGGTGCGGCCCTAGCTGCGGGCACGCACGCCCGCGAGCGCGGGCCCTCCTCGCGCGAACCGGGCGAGAACAGGCCCCAAACGGCCAAGAACCTGCATGCGCACCGATCCTCGCGGGTCCGCGCGCCGAGCCCACCGCGCGGGCGGTCGCGTCCGTGGCCGATACCGAGCGCCGCCCGCACATGCAGGACCCTCCCGCTGGGGGTTCTTCGCATCTCCGCGCCTGCCTCCTATGATCTAGCCGCGCTAGCAGGCCGCGCTGGCGGGGAGGATGACAATGGAGCTCGCGCTCGTTCGCCACGAACTTTCCGCTGGGTGGAGCCAGGAGCTGCCCGCGATCGACTCCGCCTCGACGCTGGTCATCGTCTTCGGCGCGCCCGAGTACCGCGACGACACCCGCGCCCTCGCGGATCTCCGTCGCGCCTACCCGCAGGCGACGATCATCGGCTGCTCGACCTCCGGCGAGATCTTCGAGACCAAGATCTACGACGAGAGCCTCGCCGTCGCGATCGTCCGCTTCGACAACGCGACGATCCGCGACGTCGCCGCGCCGATCAAGAGCGCCAACGAGTCGGCGGCGACCGGCGCGTCGATCGCAGAGGCGCTCGCCGGCGACGGCCTCAAGGGGATCTTCGTCCTCTCCGACGGCCTCCAGGTCAACGGCTCCGAGCTCGTCCGCGGCCTCGCCTCCAAGCTCCCGGCCGACGTCGTCGTCACCGGCGGCCTCGCCGGCGACGGCCCGCGCTTCGAGCGGACGTGGATCCTCCGCGACGGCGAGCTCGTCAGCGGCATGGTCACCGCCGTCGGCCTCTACGGCGACGAGCTCCACATCGGCCACGGCTCCAAGGGCGGCTGGGATCCCTTCGGGCCGCGGCGCCAGGTCACGCGCTCCGAGGGCAACGTCCTCTACGAGCTCGACGGGCGCCCGGCGCTCGCGCTCTACAAGGAGTACCTCGGCGAGCGCGCCGAGGGGCTGCCGGCGACCGGCCTGCTCTTCCCGCTCGCGCTCCTCGGCGACGGCGACGAGCGCCTCGTCGTCCGCACGATCCTCGGCGTCGACGAGGAGCACAACTCCCTGACCTTCGCCGGCGACGTCCCGAACGGCGCCCGCGTCCAGCTCATGAAGGCGAACTTCGACCGCCTGATCGAGGGCGCCGAGGAGGCCGGCGAGGGGGCGAGCGCGACCCTCGGCGGCGACGACGGCCCCTGCCTCGCGCTGGCGATCTCCTGCGTCGGCCGCCGCCTCGTGCTCTCGGCGCGCACCGAGGAGGAGGTCGAGGCGACCCTCGACGTCCTCCCCGAGGGCTGCGCGCAGATCGGCTTCTACTCGTACGGCGAGATCTCCCCCTACTCGAGCGGCCCCTGCGAGCTCCACAACCAGACGATGACGCTCACGACCATCCGTGAAGGATAGCCCCGACATCCACCGGACGCTGGCCCGCCAGCTCCGCCGCCTGGGGATCCGCGACCTCGAGCGCCCGCCGCCCCCGGAGGCCTGGCGCGACCTCCTCGCGGTGATCTCGCGGACCTACGCGAGCGCCGAGGAGGACCGCTACCTCCTCGAGCGCTCCCTCGACATCTCGTCGCGCGAGATGGAGGAGCTCAACGAGAACCTGCGCCTCTCCTCCGAGACCCGCGTCGCCGCCGAGCGCGACCGCCTCAACTCGATCGTCGAGGCGCTCGACGACGGCCTCTTCGTCCTCGACACCGACGGCGTCGTCCAGCGCCTCAACGGCGCGGCCCAGCGCCTCCTCGGCGCCGACGCCGAGGCGCTGATCGGCACCAAGGTCTTCGACCGCTTCATCTTCCGCGGCGAGGGGGCGCCCGAGAGCGCCGACCCGGCGTCGTCGCTCGCCGCCATCCTCCGCCTGCGCCAGTCGATGCGCTTCGACTCGTCGGTGCTCCTGCGCGAGGGCAGGCCGCCGCGCGAGCTCGCCTGCACCCTGTCGCCGCTGATCGCCGGCGACAGCTGCGTCGGCGCCGTCTTCGTCCTCCACGACATGACCGCGGTCCGGCGCTCGGAGATGGAGCTGCGCCAGCTCGCCGACGCCCTGCGGACCGCCCGCGACAAGGCCCTCGACGCCAACCGGGCGAAGAGCTCCTTCCTCGCCAACATCAGCCACGAGCTGCGGACGCCGCTCAACGCGATCATCGGCTACAGCGAGCTGATCTCCGAGGAGATCGAGGAGTTCCACGACGACAGCCTCGACGAGGCGATCGGCGAGGACAACCGGCGGATCCACCAGGCCGCCGACCATCTCCTCCACCTGATCAACGACGTCCTCGACGTCTCGAAGATCGAGGCCGGCAAGATGCAGGTCGAGGTCATCGCCTTCGACGTCCCCGAGCTCCTCGCCGCGGTCGCGGCGGTGATCGAGCCGCTGATGAACCAAGGCGGCAACCAATTCTTCGTCCGCTGCGCTCCCGAGATCCGCGAGATGCGCAGCGACCGGACCAAGCTCAAGCAGGCGCTCTTCAACCTCCTGAGCAACGCCGCGAAGTTCACCCACGAGGGGGTCGTCCGCCTCGACGTCACCCTCGAGACCGAGGACGGCGAGCGCCTGATCATCTTCGCCGTCAGCGACACCGGCATCGGCATCCCGCCCGAGAAGCTCCGCGACCTCTTCAACGCCTTCATGCAGGTCGACGCCTCGACCTCGCGCAAGTACGGCGGCACCGGCCTCGGCCTGACGATCACCCGCGAGTTCTGCCGGATGCTCGGCGGCGAGGTCGAGGTCGACAGCGTCCTCGGCGAGGGCTCGACCTTCCGGATCCGCCTGCCTCTGCGCCCGCGGGCGGCGACCTAGCTGCCTGTACTGCGACGAGGAGCCGGACAGCGCTCAGGTGCGCCCCGCGCGACTCGCGGGAGCGGCGAGGCCAATGGCTCACGGCGCCAGCCTATCGCCCCGAGCCGGGGGCGCTGCCGCTCGGCGGGAACCCGGACGCCGCGCGCCGCACGAGGGGGCGCGAAAAAAGTTTGTGTCGGCCTGTAGGGTTCGCGGCCGCCCCGACACTGCCCCCTGTAGAGGCGCCGAGAAGGTCGCGCCGCAGAGGTCAACATGGGCAACTTCATCGATTTCTACGCCAACGGCGGCATCTTCAACCACTTCATCACCATCGGCCTCGGGGTCGCGCTCGCCTCCCTCGTCTTCGCGCGGCGCGAGGGCGGGAGCGAGCGCTGGCTGGCGGTCTGCGAGCGGACGCTCGTGGCCTGCCTCGGGCTCGGGCTCCTGGGCTCGCTCTTCGGGGTCGTCGAGGCCAGCGCCGCCCTGGGCATGGTCAAGCCGGAGTTCCTCATGCCGGCGGCCTCGCGGGCGGCTGGGATCCTCGTCATTCCGCTCTGCTGGGCGCTCCTGGGGGTGATTCCGCTGGGGATCGCCAGCACCGTGGTCCGCTTCCGCAAGGCCTAGCCCGCGGTGCTGGCTCGAAGGGCGGAGGGCCGGGTGACCGGCCGCTCCGCCGCTGAGGGGCCCCTCACCGGTCCCCTGCGCTACTCTCAAAGACCCTCATCCCCCTCCTCCCGGATCCCATGGAAAACCTCCTCAGCAACACGGCCTTCCTGGTCAGCATGGGGCTCTTCCTCGTCGGCTTCCTCGCCTTCCCGACGCTGCGCCTGGTGGCGATGGTGATCGCGGGGATCAACACGTCGGTCCGGTCGATTGAGGGCTGGATGAAGCTCCGATCGCTGGGGGAGGCCCCCGAGCGGCCGCTCGCGCTCGACGGCCTGAGCCCGCCGCTCGCCGATCTCGCCCGCCAGACCCGTCTCCTCGCGCTCGAGCTCCGGCGCTCGAGCGACGCGGCGGTCCTCTGGCCCGACGCGCGGGCCGACGAGCGACCCAACAATTGGTGGAGCGCCTTCGTCGGGGTCGGCGGCTACGAGGGGCCGACCGACGCCGACCGCGAGGTCTGGGAGTGGCTCCGCTCGCTCGAGCGGCTGCCCAGCGGCGAGCGCGAGCGCCTCGCCGGGGTCGGGGTCGATCCCGCGAAGATCCGGGCCGAGCTGGTCCACGAGCGGGCGCCGAAGGAGCACATCCGGGCGCTCGCCGGGCTCTTCGCGTCGCTCGACGAGCGCCTCCAGAGCCTCGTCGGGGCCGGCTACCGGGGCTCGAACGCCCATGTGCCGGC
>JAGQIT010000422.1 GCA_020431135.1 Myxococcales bacterium
GCGTCTTCGCGTCTTCGCGTCTTCGCGTCGCCCGCACCCGCGCGACAGCGTGGCGAGCGAGCCGACGCTCGGTCGCGAGAACGACAAAGCCCGCGTCCACAGGGGTGAACGCGGGCTCGCGGGTGAGATCGCCGGGTCTTCGCAGGACCCGCGCGGCGCCGGCTAGGCCGACATGTGGTTGCGCAGCGTCGAGAGGATCGCCTCCGCGGGCATGTCGCGGGGGATCGAGTCGGGATCGCTGAGCTTGTCGCGGATCAGCGCGTCGAGGATCAGCTCGCGCTCCGGGCCCGGGGGCAGGTGCTGACGCAGACCCAGCTTGCGGCTCACCAGGACCTTGAGGAAGGGCTCGATCTTGCGGATCTCTTGGGCGACCCGCATCGTCACCTTCTTCCCCTCGCCGCGGCGAATCGGGTACTTCGGCGCGCAGCGCTCGACGGCGGCGACGAGCTCACGCGCGAGCTCGACGTCGACGCGATCCTCGACCCCGAAGCTCGCGACCACGACCGGGCGGCTCTGGGCCTTCTTGCCGCCCTCCCCAGCCCACCAGACGTTGTGAGCGATCGACAGGTAGGTGCGGCGGGTCTCACCACAACGAACTTTGTTTCTACGCAGGTACATAAGACAATTCCTTCTTTCCGAGGCTAATGGGCTGGGCCGAAGCGGCGGTGTGCAACCGTCCTGCGCTTGGACGCAGGTCGAGGTCAGACCTTCACTCCTTTGCACTTCATTGACGTTCCTCCCTGTCCTGCCACGTAGACCTCACCCTATGGCGAATAGGCTAGCCTTTGCCCCATAGCCGCGCTAGCCGATTTCCCTAGGGACGCCCTAAGCCGGCACAACTACGGCACGTTTTTCCCAGCGCGCCGCGCTGGCATGGACCTCCAGGGGCGCAGTCCGCAGGACGAGGTCGCGCCGAATATTTGTCGATGAGGGCGGTGCGGGGCGCGCCGTACGTTGTGTGCCAGTGTGCGTCACCGTCGGATGTGACACGACCGCCGCGGCTAGCGACGCAGCAGCCCCCCGTCGCTGGCGCTGGCAGAAGGGAGACACGCGAGGCTCGGGGATCGACTCGACGCCGTCCGGTGTCACTGACCGAAGGGTCACGCTCGGCTCACACCGCGAGCTGAGGGGTCGCGCAGCCCGATGTCGGACGCGGACCGAAGGCCCACGAACTCGCGCCCCTGCCCGAAGGGACACCCCGAAACCGACGCGATGCGGCGCCACGCCGCGCCGCGCCCTCCATCACCCCACAACGAGGCGCGCCGCGAGCCTCCCCCTGCGGGGCGGCCTCGCGGCGCGCCTCAGCGCGCCCCCGCTAGAAGTCGCAGTTTCGCGGCGTCCGCGGGAAGGGGATCACGTCGCGGATGTTCTCCATCCCCGTGACGTACATCAGCAGGCGCTCGAAGCCGAGGCCGAAGCCGGCGTGCGGGGCGGTGCCGAAGCGCCGCGTGTCGAGGTACCAGGCGTAGAGCTCGGGGTCGAGGCCCGCCTCGCGGATCGTCGCCTCGAGAACGTCGAGCCGCTCCTCGCGCTGCGAGCCGCCGATCAGCTCGCCGATCTTCGGCACGAGGAGATCCATCGCCGCCACCGTCCGGCCGTCGTCGTTGCGGCGCATGTAGAACGCCTTGATCTCCTTCGGGTAGTCGGTGACGAAGAGCGGCCTGCCGACGACCTCTTCGGTCAGGTAGCGCTCGTGCTCCGCCTGGAGGTTGG
Source organism: Myxococcales bacterium (assembly GCA_020431135.1). Taxonomy (GTDB): domain Bacteria; phylum Myxococcota_A; class Polyangia; order Nannocystales; family Nannocystaceae; genus JADJRG01. The sequence goes on from JAGQIT010000422.1 coordinate 1,714, forward strand.
CGCCGAAGTGGACCGGGAACTCGAAGCTGCGCCCGCTCTTCTCGAGGTGCTTGACCGCGTCGCCGTAGGACATGCGCTCGAAGTCGGCGCTGACGACGTGCTCGAGGCGCTTGATGAGCCCCTTGTCGACCCAGCTGTTGAAGAAGCTGAGGTCCTCGGCGCAGTCCTCGAGGGCGGCCTTGAGCAGGTGCTTGACGAACGCCTCGGCGAGCGTGCAGTCGTCGTCGAGGTCGCACCAGGCCATCTCCGGCTCGATCATCCAGAACTCGGCGACGTGGCGCGGGGTGTTCGAGTTCTCGGCGCGGAAGGTCGGGCCGAAGGTGTAGATGTCCGAGAGGCCGAGCGCGAAGGCCTCGCCGTTGAGCTGGCCAGAGACCGTGAGGTAGGCCTGGCGGCTGAAGAAGTCCTCGCTCCAGTCGACGGCGCCGCCCTCGGTCCGCGCCGGGTCGCCGACGTCGAAGGTCGTGACGTTGAACATCTCGCCGGCGCCCTCGCAGTCGCCGGCCGTGATGATCGGCGTGTGCACGTAGAAGAAGCCGCGCTCGCCGAAGAACGCGTGGATCGCCTGGGCGAGGCGGCTGCGCGTGCGGAAGACGGCGCCGTAGGTGTTGGTCCGCGGGCGCAGGTGGGCGATCGTCCGCAGGAACTCGTGCGAGTGCCGCTTCTTCTGCAGCGGGTAGCTGGCGTCGGCGCGACCGACGATGATGACCTCGGTCGCCTTGAGCTCGACGCGCTGGCCCTTGGCCGGCGACGCGATCAGCTCGCCGACGACCTCGACCGCCGAGCCCGTGGTCAGGTGGCCGATCTCCTCGAAGTTGGCGAGCTCCGGGGCGCAGACGACCTGCAGGCTCGCAAAACACGAGCCGTCGTTGACCTCGAAGAAGACGACGTTCTTGCTCTTGCGGAGCGTCCGCAGCCAGCCCTTGACCCGGAGGCCGGTCTGCGGGGGGTCGAGGCGGAGGGCCTGGACGATCTTGGTGCGCGGCGTCTGCATGGGCGCAGCAGCCTAGCAGCCTGCGGCGCGCGGCGACACAGGCTCTGCGAGCGAGGCGCTCGCGGCCTCTGCACGCGACCGTTGAGTGTGACCCCTGGCGGCCCATCGCGGGCTGTGGCAAGAGACGAGGATGGCTGACGACGCAGAGCTGCGGACGCCGCGAGCGGCGGGCGAGCGCCTGCGCGTGCAGGAGCGCTTCGTCTCGCTGCAGGGCGAGGGGCGGCTCGTCGGCGTCCCGAGCACCTTCATCCGCGTCAGCGGCTGCAACCTGCGCTGCACGTGGTGCGACTCGCCGGCGACCTCATGGGCGCCAGAGGGCGCGCAGGCGTCGCTCGACGAGCTCGTCGACGTCTGCCGCCGAGGGCCCCGCCACGTCGTCCTGACAGGCGGCGAGCCGCTGCTCTTCTCGGGGATCGCCGCGCTCAGCCGCCGCCTCCGCGCGGCCGGCCACCACGTCACGGTCGAGACCGCGGGGACGGTCTGGCTCGACGACCTCGAGTGCGACCTCGCGTCGATCAGCCCGAAGCTCGGGCACAGCACGCCGTGGCGGCGAGATCCTCGCTGGGCCGAGCGCCATGAGGCCCGCCGCCTCGATCCCGCGGTCCTGCGCCGCCTCATCGCCGCGTACCCGTGGCAGCTCAAATTCGTCGTCACCCCGGAGCCGGAGCGCCTGGCGGCGGAGCTCGAGGAGATCGAGAGCCTGCTCACGGCCGTGGGCGTCGCCGAGGCCGACCGCGCGCAGGTGCTGCTGATGCCCGAGACGACCGACACCGCGGCCCTGAGCGCCTGCTATCGCGCGCTCGTCGACGCCTGCGTCGAGCGCGGCTTTCGCCTCGGTCAGCGCCTCCATATCGCGCTCTTCGGTCACACCCCGGGGACCTGAGGCGGGCGCGCCGTGTCGACTTTCGCCGCGGGCTGCTAGGGTCCCCTGGTGAGCTACAACTGGCTGCGAGCGCTGCACATCATCGGCGTCGTCACCTGGTTCGCCGGGCTCTTCTACATCTTCCGCCTCTACGTCTATCACGTCGAGAACCGCGGCAAGAAGGAGATCACCGACCTCCTCGAGGTGATGGAGCGCCGCCTCTACCGCGGGATCTGCTGGCCGGCGATGATCTTCACCGCCGTCTTCGGCGTCTGGCTGTGGTCGCGGATGCCGATGGGCTACCTCGAGCAGACCTGGTTCCAGATCAAGCTCGCCTTCCTCGTCGGCCTCTTCGCCTACCACTTCTACAGCGGCAAGGTCCGCAAGGACCTCGCGGCCGGGACCTGCACCCTGACCTCGAAGCAGTGCCGAATGATCAACGAGTGGCCGACGGTGATCCTGCTCGTCGTCGTGATCATGGCGGTGGTCAAGCCGCTGCTCGGCGGCTCCTGAGCCCGCGCGCGCAGGCGGACTTGCCCGGGCCCGCGCGAGGGGCGATGATCGGCGGGCGTTGTCCGCTCGCCTCGCCAAGCTCGCAGTCGTCGCCGCCGGGGTCGTCGGCCTCGCGGGCCTCGCCGCGGCCTGCGACAGCGACAACCCGGCGAGCCTGTGCGGCGCGGCCAACGAGGGGATCCAGGTCGTCGCTCGGGTCGACGACCACGACACGAGCACGCGGATCGAGCTCGCCTTCATGGAGGTCGACGGCGGCGGGATCTCGCGCGGCTTCTGCAGCGACGACGTGGTGACGATCAACGGCCGCGAGGCGGAGAAGATCCGGCGACCGAGCGGCAACACCGTCTTCAACCTCAACCTCGCGGAGCCCGTCGACCGCTACACGATCGCCGTCGAGAACGACGGCAAGACGACGGAGCTGGTCGCCGACGTCGAGGCGACCGCGCTCGCCGTGACCGGGCCGGCGCCGGGGAGCGGCTGGAGCCGCGCCGGGCCGCTGAAGATCAGCTGGGAGGCGGCCCTCGGCGAGTCGTCCGAGCTCACCGTCATCATCCAAGACGCGATCGGCGGGTCGACCTGCCTCGAGCCGCTCTACCGCGCGGTGGTCGCGGACGTCGGCGCCTACGAGGTGCCGGCCGAGACGCTGACGGTCGCCAGCGGCGTGTTCGCGGCGAAGGCCGAGTGCGACGCATTCATCGAGCTCCTCCGCGTCGACGAGGTCGCCTTCGACGTCCGCAGCGGCGCGGGCTTTCACGCCGACTCACACCTCCTCTTCGCGACCGAGCGGGGGATCGACTTCGTCTCCAAGCCGTAGCCGACGAGGCTGGCGCTTCTCCGGAGCGACCGATCGCTCGCTCGCCGTCGCCGACCCGCCGAAACCGGCAGTACGGGCGGTGCCGGAGCAATCGGGCCGACGAGTGCTGCGCGAGGCCACGCAGAACTCGCCAGCGAGCTCCTCGCCCCGAGACTAGCCCGGCTGCGGCCTATGGAGGGGTCCCCGCGCGTTCGACGTGCGCGACTGTTCGCGGCGGCCGGGCGTCGACGATGCGGTATGCGAACGGACGCCCGCGAAGACGGCCCGGGGCGGCGGTTTCGGCCTCGCGCGGTCGGAGAAGGAGCCGAGCGACGGCTCAGCACCGCGCGCACGGGCGCTCGGGTCGCCGAGCCGCGACGGCGACGTCGAGGGCGGTCCGGGTCCGGCGACGACCGCCGCTTGACCGCTTTCCTTGCCGCCCGGCGGCCGCTGCTGCACTCTCAGCCCCATGCGCCTCCCGCGAAAGGGCATCCTGATCCGCATCCTCGTCTACGGGACGGCCCTCGGCTACTTCGGCTGGCAGGCACTCAGCCACTACTTCGACGAGCGGGCCGCGGAGGAGGCGGCCGCCGGCGCGAGCGATGACGTGACCAAGCGCGAGTACAAGCTCCCGGACGGGCGCTCGGTCGAGGTCCTCGAGCTCACGCCGGAGCAGGCCGAGCGGATGTACGGGGTGTCACCGTCGGTCGGACCCGCCGACGACGGGGCGAAGGACGCCGACGCCGAGGCGCCGGCCAAGGGGGAGGGCGCCGAGGCGGCGCCGACGGGCGAGGCGGCGCCGGACAAGGGCGCCGATGCGCCCGCCGAGGCCGCCGAGACCGCAGGAGCCCCGGACGAGGCGGCGCCGGAGGGCTGAGCGTGCCCCCTGGAATTGACCCGCGGCCGGACCTCTCCCAAGCTCCGGTGCCATGGACACCAAGATCTTCTTCCGAAAGTCGGCCGAGGCCCTCGAGCACCTCGACGAGGTTCTCGGCGACCTCGAGCACGAAGACCTCGACGTCCAGCTCTCCGGCGACGTCCTGACGCTCACCTTCGGCGACGGCGCGCGCTTCGTGATCAACGCCCACAGCGCGGCCGGGCAGGTGTGGATGGCCGCTGGGACGACCGCCTGGCACTTCGACTACGATGGGGGCGCCGATCGATGGATCGCCCGCCGCACCGACGAGGAGCTGATGACGACCGTGGCCAAGGTCGTCGGCGACAAGCTCGGGATGACGCTCGAGCTCTAGGTCCTACGCACCCCCCCCCGCGAGCGGCTCCAAAGCGAGCTGCGCGACGCGGCCGGGGAGCCCCACGCGAGGGCGCGCGAGGAGCTCACCGCGGACAGCGAAGCGTCGGCCACCGCGACGAGCGAGCGGCTCGCGAGCTGCACCGCGGCCCCTCTTGCTTCCCGCTCGAGCCCCACCCGCGCGACGCGAGGCCCCGTTCTCGACGCCGCCTCGTCATCGGCGTCGGCGCGCTCCTGTCCGCGGTCTTCGCTGCGACGACCGGCTGCGCCCAGCTCACGACCTCGACCCAGGTCCGCCTCCTCGAGCACCCCGACCCGAGCCGGGCGCCGCCGACGACCACCGAGGAGACCTACGTCGGCCACGGCTTCGCCGCGCGCTGGGAGCAACGAGGCGCGCGTCTCGAGGTCGTGATCACCGAGCTGCGCCGCTGCAAGACGCAGACGGTCGTGCCGATGATCCGCGAGGAGCGGACGATCCGCGAGGTCGACTCCGGGGTGTACTGGGAGTACGGGATCGCCGCGGTGACGGCCGCGATCGCCACCTACGCCTTCATCCGCCCGGAGGCCTTCGCCACGCCGCTGATCAACCAAGAGGGGGAGATCATCCGCGACAAGAGCGCGGGCTACATGAGCGGCGGGGTGTTTTCGGGGATCGCCGCGCTCAGCCTCGGCGGCGGGATCTACGACACGATCCGCAGCCGCGACTCCGTCGAGTACAGCGACGCCGAGGCGCGGGTCGACGGCCCCGAGGGCCCCTGCGCCCGGCCTGAGGCGCCGTGGTCGAGGCACAGCGTCGCCCTGATCTTCGCCGACGGGGCCGCGCTCGGCGGGATGACCGACGCGGAGGGGCGGGTGGTCTTCTCGCTGCCGGCGTTCGCCGAGGGTCCGCCGGCGGCGACGCCCGAGGGCCCCGAGAAGGGGAAGACGCCCGAGACGCCGACGACCCCGAAGACGACCCCGAAGACGACCCC
>JAGQIT010000423.1 GCA_020431135.1 Myxococcales bacterium
GAGCCCGAGCGAGCGCGCGCTGTCTCGACGGCCGGAGCGCGACCGCACCCGCGAGGGGGCACCTATCGCCCTGGAAGGCGCCCCGAGCGTTCGCCGCTCGGACCTCACGCGATGCGGTTCGCGCGGCGCTCGAGGGACCGCGGCGCGCGCATCGTCGCGCCGCGATCGTCGGCTCGAAGAGACAGGTGACCGGGCGCCTACTTGACCCGGTTGCCGCCCATCTCGTTGTTGAAGATCCAGGCGACGACCTCGCCGATGTCGAAGCGGTCGGCCATGTACGACTGGATCGTCGCCGCCGCCGAGCCGGCGCGGCGCAGATCGGTGCGGGCCTGGATCATCCGCCGGGCGCGCTCGCGCCAGGTCTTGAGGTTGCGCGGGCGCAGGTCGACCCAGCCCTTGCGCGCCCAGACGTCGATCGACGCCGGGTCGAGGGCGACGGTGGTCCCGCGGCCGAGGAGCTCCGGGACGTTGATCCGCGGGCCGCGCAGGAGCGTCTCGCCGTCGGGCATCAGCACCGGGATGCCGATCGACGGGGCGAGGCGGCTGATCTGCGTCGGTCCGAGGGCCTCGGCCATCGCCTGCACGCCCTCGCTCTCGGGCCGCTCGTCGCGGACGATCGCGGTCAGCGAGCCGTAGACCTTGTAGAGGAGCGCGGCCTCGAAGAGGAGCTTCGACAGCTCCGGCGGGCCGAGGCGCCCGAGGGCGATCGACGGGACCGCGGCGCCCTTCTCGAGGGAGCTCTGCTCGACCGCCTCGAGGTCCTTGAGGGCGACGCCGCGGACGAGGCCGGCCTTGTAGCTCGGGTCGAGGACGGCGCCGTCGAGGGCGGAGATGATGTCGCGGCCGGTCGTCGCCCCGCGGAGCTCGCGGACGACGAGGGCGGCGATCTCCTCCGGCGTGACGTACTCCATCTGGCCGAAGGCGGTGATCGCCGAGAACTCGCCGCGGGTGAACACGCCGTTCTCGCCGGTGTCGACGATCGCCACGGTCAGCTCGCCGTCGCGCTCGTAGCTGTCGGCGTCGCCGCGCAGGTCGAGCGCCTTGGCGGCGCCGAGCTTGACCTCCTGCGGCTTGTAGAGGTCGGAGTTGTGGTGCTTGTCGCTGACCTTGCGGACCTCGACCGCGCGGTAGCCGATCATCGCCGCCGGCTTGACCTCCTTGACGATCGGCGCGCCCGGGGTGCGGGCGAGGAGGAAGAGCAGCCCGGTGTGGCCGAAGGCCGCCTCGTTCTTGGCGAGGAGCTTCTGCGACGGGCGGTCCTCGGAGTGGGTGTAGGGGATGTTCATCCCCATGCCGCCGGTGCCCGTCGTGCCGACCTTGAGGTAGACGCGGGTGCCGTACTCGGTGGTCGCGCGGTGGACGAAGCGGACGTGGCGGATGAGCTGCGGCACCGACTGCGAGAGGAGGAAGGTCTCGAGGTCGTCCGTGCCCTTGGGGTCGAAGCCGTCGTCGCCGATCCACTCGCGGACCTTGGCGGCGCCGTCGAAGATGTCCTGGTAGGAGAAGCCGGTCGCGGTGTTGACCGCGTCGACGATCACCTCCGGGCGGTGGAGGCGGATCATCTGGACGAGGTGGTTGTCGCGGTAGGCCCCCTCGAAGTCGCCGTAGACCGCGGCGAGGAGGCGCGCGCGCTGCTCCTTGGCGCTGAGGAGCTGACCGCGGGTGTTGTGCGCGAGGTCGGCGGGGACGAAGAGGTTGCCCCACGCCGGGACGAAGCAGACGGCGTCACCGAACTCGGCCTCGAAGCGACCGCAGGCGCCTCGCGCCTCGCTCTCGAGGAGCGAGGCCACGACCACGCGGCGCGGGCTCATGGTCTTGACGATGTGGCGGACGACCTGAGTGCCGACGAGGCCGGCGCCGCCGAGGATAAGAAAGTCGTGGTACACGGTCCCTCCGAGGCCCGATTGTTACCATGAACGCGCGCATCCGAGGTAGCGCGCGTTCTCGCGTCTTCGCGCCTGATCGTTGGCGCGCCGCGGTCGCGATCGCGGCTGTGCGCGTGCGGGGGCTGCACGTCGGCGACGCGTGGCCTCGCGCCGCGTTCGCTGGCGATCTCGGCGCTCCCAGAACGGCGGTGGGGCGCGTCGGGCCGCGGGTTTCGCCGGCGACGAGCGGACAGCGCGGCCACGCGGGGTCGCGCGAGCGATCCTCGATCTCTCGCGCCGGCACGATCTCCGCCGCCGAGGCCCCTTGCGTCGGCCGGGTGTCGAGGGGGACAAAGGGAGGCGCGCGCGAGGTGCAGGATGGTCAAGCGAGAGAACCCAGGAGACGGCGAGGACAGGGGCACGGAGCGTCAGGTCGGCGACGCGGCGGCGAAGCGACCGAAGCGGACGGGCCCCCGGCCCCCGGGATCGATGACGACGCTGGCCGTCGGTGAGGAGGAGGGGAGCCCGGCCGGGCACAGCGTGACGACGCTGGCGATCGGCGAGGAGGAGGGCTCGACGGCGCCGACACCCGTACCGCCCGGCGACGGGCTGCGGTCGACGACGACCCTCGCCGTCGGCGAGGAGGATCAGGGCGCCGCGCGGCCGGCCGTGACGACCCTCGCGATCGGCGAGGAGGAGGGCGCGAGCGAGGCGACGACGCTGGCGATCGGCGAGGAGGAGGGCATGCCGCCCGCGCGCGCAGCTACGACCGCCGCCGTCGGCGAAGAGGACAACGGCGCCCTGCGGGCGGCGGCGACGACCCTGGCGATCGGCGAAGAGGAGCCGGGCGGCGCCGCGTCGATGTCTCCGCCGGCGGTCGAGGAGCGCGCCGCGGCGGCGGGCGGCGACGAGGGGACGATGACCACGCTGGCGATCGGCGAGGAGGGCGAGGGCCCCAG
>JAGQIT010000424.1 GCA_020431135.1 Myxococcales bacterium
CCATCCAGGTGTCGCCGATGTGCAGCGGGAAGGTCTCGCCGCTGCGGGCGGCCAGGCGCGCGGCGACCGAGGAGTAGACCGAGCCGCGGGTCGCGGCCGCTGCGGCGGCGATCTCGGGGAAGCGAGGCATCGCCGCGATCTTCGTTGACCGCGTCGGTCGCGGTCAACGACGGACGGGCACAGGCGGCCTACGGCCAGCGGCGCGGGCGGATGCCGTGGGCGGCGAGGGCCGGGTCGAGTGAGTCGACGAGCTGGCTGTCGATGCCGGCGAGCTTCAGCGTCATGGTCCCGACCTTGATCCCCATGCGGACCATCGAGCTCGCCTGCTTGTCGATGACGAAGAGCATCAGGCCGATGTCCCCCTTGAGGGAGAGCGCCCACGCGGTCAGGGCGTCGCGGGCTGCGGGCTCGTAGGAGCGGAAGCGGGTCCACTCGTGGACGAAGACGAGGCGCTGCGAGGGCTCGCGCGGGAGCTTGCGCAGCGCCTCGGTCACCGGCCCGGCGAGGAACTCCGCCATCGCCACGGTGATCTCGGCCTCGCGGGTCATCTGCGTGACCATCCCCGGCGGATCGGTGAACCACACCCGCAGCCCTGAGCGCTCGTCGGTGAAGGCGGGCGCGGCCGCCGAGAACACCGGGTGGACGTCGCCGTCGCCGCTGCGTCGCTCGCTCACGTCGCCAGGATAGCGGGTCGCGTCGGCGGCTGCGCGCCATCCGGCGATCGCGTAGCCTCGCGGGCGATGGCGACCCCGACGCTCCTCTTCGACGTCATGGACACGCTCGTCTACGACCCGTTCTTCGCCGTCGCGCCGGACTTCTTCGGCATGGGCCTCGAGGAGCTCTTCGCGGCCAAGGAGCCCGAGGCCTGGGTCGCCTTTGAGCGCGGCGCGATCGACGAGGTGACGCTCGGCCGCCGCTACTTCCGCGATCGCCGGGCGTGCGACATCGCCGGCCTGCGCGAGGCGATCGCCGCCGCGTGGGCGCCGCTCCCCGGCATCCTCGCGCTCCTCGAGGCGCTCCGCGGCGCCGGGCGGCGCGCGCACGCGCTGTCGAACTACCCGATCTGGTACCGCGAGCTCGACGTCCGCCTCGGGCTGCGGCGCTACCTCGAGTGGAGCTTCGTCTCCTGCGAGACGGGCCGTCGCAAGCCGGAGCCGGCCGCCTACCTCGAGGCGGCCGCGACCCTCGGCGTCGCCCCGGAGCGCTGCCTCTTCGTCGACGACCGCGAGGCGAACTGCGCGGGGGCGGCCGCTATCGGCATGCGCACGCACCGCTTCTCGGGCGCGGCGGGGCTGCGTGCGGCGCTCGTCGAGGCGGGCGTGCTCGCGTAGCGGAGCACGAACCGGGCCTATCGCCGCGGACGCGCGGGATCCCAGGCCGACGCGGCGATCCCGAGCTGGCCGAACCAATAGAGGAGGATCACCGCATAGCCCGCGCCGGCGATCGGCTCGCCGAACTTGTTGAGGGCGAGGAGCGTGTCGCTGAGCATGAAGAGGAGCGCGCCGGCTGCGGTACGCCAGGGCTCGCGCCCGACGTCCGCGCCGACCAGCGCCGCGGCGCGCCAGCCCATCACCGACAGCGCGACCGCGTAGACCGCCACCGGCACGCGCATCGCCCCGAGCCCCGGCTCGAGCTGGGCGAAGACGAGGCCGCCCCAGATCACGAAGGGGAGGGCGAGGAGCAGGCGCGGCTGGGCGGCGCGGCGGAGGAAGCCCGCGACGTAGAGGACGTGGGCGAGGAGGAAGGCGAGGACCCCGGCGACGAAGGTGTCGGCGCTCCACTCGAGCAGGAGGTCGCCAGCGAGGGACGCCGCGAGCCCGGCGGCGATCCAGCGGCTGTAGCGGTCCGGCTCGCCGCGGCGGACGAGGAGGATCATCACCAGGACGGGCAGACCCTTGCTGACGAGGCGGAGCTCGTGGAGGTCGAGCCAGCGTCCGACGATGAAGAGGAGCCCGCCGAGAACCGCGACGGCGGCCGCGATCGGGACGGAGCGCGTGCGCTGGGCGTCGGCCATCTCAGGGCGGAGGATCGGCGGCGGTCGGCTGGGGGGTCAAGGCGGAGGGTCGCGGCGGCGGCCCGCGGCCCGACCCCCGGAAGCACGGCGTATGCGCGGTCTCTGAGCCCGCGCGGGGCGGCTCGGCGAGCCCGCGCACGAACTCGAGATCGACGCCTGAAAGGGGTCTAGGATCCCGATATCACGTGCGTGTAAAAACGCACGGTCAATTTTTGCCCCCCCCATGAGAAACGCTTGACTCTCAGGGAGGACCAGATACTATCCGCCTCCCCTGAGCGCGGGAGTAGCTCAGTTGGTAG
>JAGQIT010000425.1 GCA_020431135.1 Myxococcales bacterium
GCAGCGATTCATCGTCTTCGATCTTCTTCTGCACCAGCACCAGCAGGCTGGATTAGGACATCTTCTCGCGCGGCCCGAGGACCCGGGCGGCGTCGCTCAGCCGAGGCTCGCCACGAGCGATGCCACCAGCAGCGCCCCGACGCAGGTCGCCGTGAAGTTCACCGCGTCGTTGCCGAACCACCGCAGGCCGCCGGTGTGCCGGGCCTCGGCGCCCGCGGTCCGAGTCGACACGCGAGAACAACGCCCAGGAGGCCTCCCCTGCCCCCCTCCGGCGCCTCGGAAGGCGCCTAGGGGCCCACCGAACACCCCGCAGGGCGCGTCTCGACCGCAGAGCATCCGGCCCTCGCTAGCCGTGGATCTCCGCCGCCGCGCCGCCGCGCCAGCGATCGAGGGTGAAGACCTCGGGCGGGTTCGTCTGGCCGCAGCCGCGGCTGGCGAGGACCTCGCCCGAGGCGAGATCCATGACCATCCGCCCGCAGGTCCGCGACGCCGACGGGTCGCCGCGCTCGTCGTCGACGTGCGAGCAGATGCTCCGCGGGTAGCCCTCGTGGCTGCACAGGAAGTCCCAGAGGTCGCGCGCGGTCCTCGGTCGCTGCTGGACGTAGAGCGTGCTGGCGATCTCGAGGCGGCGGAAGGTCGTGCTGATCGGCGAGACCTTCTCGACCTGGCGGAGCACCGGATCGAAGCAGTGGTTGGTGTGGATGTGGGTCGCCCGCGCGCCGATCTGGGTCAGGACCTTGTGGGCGCCGCTGGTCTCGACGCCGTAGAAGTCGCGGCCGTCGGCGATCATGTAGTGGTGGCCGCTGGACAGCGCCGTCGCCATCAGGCGCTCCTTGGCGGCGGCGGCGGTCCGCTCCTCGAGCATCGCCCGGACGACCACCGGCCAGACGACGCCGACGCGGGCGTCGGTGCTCGTGAGGTTGTTGATCGTCACGGCGACGCCGTCCTGGTTGATCCCGGTCATGCCGACGCAGCCGGTGATCGTGAAGGTGAGCACCTCGCGGTCGCCGCTGCGCGGGCGGATCCGCAGGAGGCGGACGTAGGGCGAGGCCGTCCCGTGCATGTCCCAGGTCTGGCCGAGCGTCGGCGTCTCGTCGCCGGGGATGTAGAGCGCGGTGCAGCCGCCCGGATCGGGATCCGCGGGGCGCTCCGGCCCCAGGGCCTCGCGCGGGATGTCGCGGAGATCGGTGTAGTGGTTGAGGACGACGAGGCGCGCCGGATCGATCGCCGCGCCGCGAGCGATCCCGTTGAACTCGGCGGCGAGCTCGGGGTGGTAGGCCTCGAGGAGCGGCAGGTGGCGGCGGGCGACCGCGAGGACCTCGTCGGCGCCCTCCATCGCGCTCTTGGCGATCGTCAGCTCGAGGCGGATGTCTGCGAGCTCGCGGATCTCCTCGCGCCACAGCTCGCCGTGGGCCTCCCCGCGCTGCCCCGGATCGTCGGCGTCGAAGAGCGTCGCCTCGAGGGTCGCGCTCGCGGCCGTCACTTGCCACCTCGCGCGAGGTGATCGTCGATCAGCGGCTCGATCGTCCCGCGCAGCGTCGTCGCGATCATCGGCGGCGGGAGGTCGAGCGGCGGCGCGGCGATCAGCGTCCCCGGGCGGCCGCGACCGAAGAAGACGCCGCGGCGCTGGCAGATCTGATGGACCGACACCGCGGTCTCCGCGTCGGCGAAGCGGATCGTCTGGTAGAGGCCGAGGCCGCCGATCGACGCCCCCGCGAAGCGCCCGGTGAAGAGGTCGCGGAGCGCCTCGCGCAGCGCCCTCGCCGACGCCTCGATGGTCTCGACGCGGCGGCCCGCCCGGAGGTGCTCGTGGGCGCGGATGATCGACAGCTCGTCGCCGTCCCAGGTCGAGATCAGCATCAGCGGCCTGTCGATGTAGTAGCGGTCGCCGACGAAGATGTGGCCGAGCTGGCCGCCGGGGTACCAGAGGACGAGATCCGGGACGACCTCGGCGGGCAGGCCGTCGACGCCCCACGCCCCGCGGCCGCTGCGGTAGCAGCCGGTCGTCGTCTCGACGAGCACCAGCGGCAGGTCGTGGCGGCGACAGGCGGCGGCGAGGGCGACGGCGTCGTCTGCCTCGAGGACCAGGCCCGAGCGCTCGCCGACCAGCTCGACGTAGAGGCCGAAGAGCGCGCCGCCGCCGACCCTGTCGACGAGCGCGTCGAGGGCGGCGATCGTCGCCGCGACGCCGCCCTCGCTCGGGTGCGGCAGGCGCGGCCAGTCGAAGAGCGCGAAGCCGTCGGCGAAGCCCGCCGGATCCGAGAGCGAGCGCGCCGCGGCCGTGACGTGCCCGAGGTAGCCGCCCTCGAGGCCGACCGCGAGCTGGGCGTCGGGCCGCGACAGCCGCAGGCAACGCAGCGACTTGTCGACGAGCTCGTCGCGCGACGACGTGAAGTACATGTGACCGGTGCCGCGCGGCGCCAGCAGGCGCAGGTGCTCGGTGTAGTGGACCGTGTCGATCGTCGCGTAGTTCGACAGGTTGAGGCGCGAGACCGTCGGCCCGACGAGCTCGCGGCGGGCCATGAACGCCGGCGCGACGCCGAAGGGCTGCTGGATCCCGCTCGCGAGGTCGACCCGCTGCTCGGTCGCCGGCGGGTGCTCGGGCGGCTCAGGCGGCGCCCCGAGCGGGATCCGGTAGTAGTCGGCCTCGGCGTTGCCCTCGTACTGACGGACCAGACGGACGACGTGGAAGGCGCCGAAGGACTGGTTGAGCGCCGCCATGCTGTGGGTCATGCCGACGCGGTTGCGGCCGGTGACGAAGCGGAAGCCCTGCTCGCGCGCCCAGCGGATCTGCGCGCGCTTGAGGGCGCGGCCGACCCCGCGATCGCGGGCCTTGGGGCTGACGGTGACGTCGGCCGAGTAGAAGGTGTCGCGGAGGCCGAAGCGATCGTCCTGGTCCGGGCCGGAGACGCCGCTGAAGTGCTCCACCGGGCCGCCGAAGCAGAAGCCGAGGATGTCGCCGGTGTCCTGATCGACGGCGACGAGGCCGACGCCGGCCTCGGCGGCGCCGCTGAGGAACTCGAGGGAGTCGCGGCGGGCCGCCTCGTAGCTCGCGTTCTCGATCTCGAGGATCGCCGGCCAGTCCTCGGCCTCGACCTCGCGGACGTCGAAGCCGGCGCGGCGCTTGCTCGAACCCTCGGGGACCCAGTCGGTCGCCGCCGGATCGCCGAGCCGCTCGAGGGCGGCGCGGACGCGGACGAAGAGATCGTCGAGGTGGCGCTTGCGCCAGCCGGCGTTGAGGCGGAAGCGGATCGTCCGCGTTCCTGCCCCATAGGTCATAAACCCCCGCTGGTAGCGCTGGTTGATGAACGCGGTCTGCTCGTCGGTGTCGGCGAGGTCGAAGGCGAAGGTCGTGCCGGCGACGCGCGGCGAGCCGAGCTGCGGGAAGTCGGCGGCGAGCGCCTTGACGCGCTTCGTCAGCAGCGGCTCGAGGGCGGCCTGCTCGTGCGCCGACTCGACCTGGATGAGCCCGCGCAGCGCCGACGCCACCGACACCTGCGCGCCCTCCGGGTCGGGCCAGCGCGAGAGTACGACGCCGAGGTTGGCCTTCTTGGCGCAGGTCATCAGGTCGGGGCTCGTCGCCTTGTCGCCGCCGAGGCCGAGGCGCTGCCACCAGAAGAAGGGGCCGCCGGTGGCGAAGCCGGTCTGGACCTCGTCGATGATGAGCGGCAGCTTGCGCGCGCGCACGGCCTTGAGGATCCCGAGCATCAGCGCGCGGGTCAGGTGGACGTCGCCGCCCTCGGCCATCATCGGCTCGATGATCACAGCGTAGAGCTCCTTGTGGTGCTCGCTGAGGACGCGCTCGAGCTCGTCGACGGTCGCCTCGGAGAACACCGCCTCGTAGCCGGCGAGCTCGAAGGGCCCGCGCTTCTTCGGGTTCCAGGTCGCCATCAGCGACGCGAGCGTGCGGCCGTGGAAGCCGTTCTTGAAGGCGAGGATCCGCCGGCGCTCGACGCCGTCGACCGCCGGCGGCGCGTGCATCCGGGCGATCCGCAGCGCCTTCTCGTTGGCCTCGGCCCCGCCGGCGCAGACGAAGGTGACGTGATCGAGGGCCGGCGGCGCGAGCCGTCGCAGCGCCTCGGCGTAGCCCTGGAGCTCCGGCGCGTGGTGGACCGTGGTGTCGGGGTTGCTCCACAGGCAGCCGGCGAAGCGGCCGTCGTAGAGCGCGCGGAGCATCTCCGGGTGGGCGAAGCCGTGGGTCAGCGTCGCGATCTGCGAGCACGCGTCGAGGAGCACGAGCGGCTTCGGATCGATCGAGACCATGTAGGGCCCGCAGCTGCGCCGCGTGTCGACGACCATCGGCTTCTTCT
>JAGQIT010000426.1 GCA_020431135.1 Myxococcales bacterium
CGAGGTCTTGGACCGCGCCGAGCTCATCCTTGATGATCGTCCGGTGCTCGGCCCGCGCCTTGAGGAGCTCGAGCATCGTCTCGTCGCTCATCGGCGTCCAGTCGATCGCGTGGCTGAGCTCGCGGATCGCCGCCTGGTGCTCGCCGGCGTCGGCGAGCATCGTCGCCAGGCTGCGGATCAGCTCGAGGCTCTCGGGGTTGCGTCCGGAGGCCTCGCGGATCGCCTCGATCGCCGCGTTGCTGTCGCCGAGGAGGTCGTTGCGGATCTCGGCGACCTCGCGGAGGATCTCGGCCGCGCGCTCGGGCTCCGGCTCGCGCTCAGCGGCGTCGGCGAGGTGCCGCGCCAGCGCCTCCCAGTCGCCCTGCTCGCGGTAGCGCCGCTCGAGCTCGGCGCGCAGCTTGTCGCTGCCGAACTCGCCCTTGTAGGCGCGCTGGAGGACGCGCAGCGCCGCCGCCGAGTCGCCGAGCCCCTCCCAGAGCTCGGCGACCTCGAAGGCCAGCTCGACCGCCTCGTCGCCGGTCTCGCGGGCGGCGAGGCGCTCCTTGAGCTCGACCTTCTCGCGCGGGTCGTGGTCGTCGCCGAGGAGGGCGAGGAGGGCCTCGATGATCTGGCGGTTGTCGGGCGCCGCCGCGAGCGCCTGGCGGTAGGTCGCGATCGCGTCGTCGAGGTGGCTCGCGCGCAGGAGCTCGCCGAGGCGCAGGGCGACCGAGACGATCGCCTCGGTGTCGCCGCGCTCCTGGGCGCTGAGGAACTGCTGCTGGAGGAGCTCCGAGAGCTCGGCGTCGTAGCCGGTGCGCTCGAAGATCTCGGCGAGCAGCGCCTCGGCCTCGTGGTTCTGCGCGTCCTCGAGGAGGATGTCGCGGAGGAGGCGGACGGCGTCCGTCTCACCGCCTGTCCGCTCGGCCAGGCTGCGCGCGAGCTCCATGCGCAGGCTGTTGCGCTCGCCCGGATCGGTGAGGTAGTCGAGGGTGTCCTCGACCAGCCGCTGGAGGCGGCGGCCCTCGTCGAGCTCGCGGTAGACCTGCATCAGCGGCTCCCAGACCGCGCGGTTGGCCCGGTCCTTCTCGAGGAGCTCCTCGTAGAGCTCGGCGCCGAGGTCGAGGTTCCGCTCGGCGATCGCCATCTCGGCGAGGCTCAGGCCGAGCGCGAAGACCTCCTCCTGCTCGGCGATCGCGGCGACGTCGCGGAGGTTGTCGACCGCGGCCATCAGGTCGCCGGCGTCGCGGCGCCGGCGGGCCTGGGTGAGGAGCGCCCAGGCGTGGTGCTCGCCGCCGTCGAGGCGATCGCGGGCGACCTCGATGGTCCGCGCGAGGAGGGCCTCGGCGCGGTCCGAGTCGCCGCTGGCGAGGGCGAGCTCGGCCGCCTCGCGGGCGACCCCCGGCTCGGCGCCGCTCTCGAGCGCCCGCTCCTCGAGGAAGGAGAGGAGGAGCGCGTCGTCGCCGAGCGCCCGCAGGGTCTCCTCGTAGAGGCCGCGGATCGCCTCGTTCTCCGGGTCCGCGCCGCGGGCCCGGCGGAGGATCGGCTCGGCGAGGTCGTAGCGGCCGTCCTCGGCGAGGGCGGATCGCAGCGCCTCGACGCCGGCCTCGCGCGAGGTCTCGTCGGCGAGGCGGAGCTCGGCGAGGCCGTAGGCCGCCTGCGCGCGGGTCTCCGGGGTCATCGACGCCGCCGGCAGAGCGGCGATCTTCTCGAAGAGCTCGACCTGACGGACGCGGTCGCCCTGGACCGCGGCGATGCGGGCGAGGCCGATCCAGGCCTCGACCTGGCGCTCGCCGGTCGCCTCGGCGTTGGCGAAGCACTCGGACGCCTGCTCGTAGTCCTTGAGCTCGACCTCAGCGACCTCGGCGATCCGCAGCCAGAGGTCGGCCGCGAGCGCCGCGTCCTGCTTGCGGCGGAGCTTGTCGACGAGCCCGCGGATGGTCTCGAGGTAGCGCAGCGAGTGGCCGGCGCGCGACGCCTGGTCGCGCGTCGCCTGGTGGAGCTCGGCGCTCCCCGGCGCGTCCGCGAGCGCCTTGAGGCGGATCTCGAAGGCCTCGTCGTGCTTGCCCTCGTTCTCGCGGAGGTTGGCGAGGTCGGCGAGGATCTCGGCGCGGTCCTCAGGGTCGACCGCCTCCTCGAGGCGGACCTCGAGGAGCTCGCCGAGCCGGCCGTGGTCGCCGTGGGCCTTGAGCGAGCGCTGGAGCTTCTTGGCCTCGATGCCGCCGCGGAGCGCCGCGGCCATCGCCGACTCGAGGAGCTCGCGCGCCTGGATGTCCTCGCCGCGGGCGGCGGCGAGGCGGCTGAGCTCGTACTGGACCTCGGCGACGCCGACCGCGTTCTCGTCGTCCGGGTGCCGGCGGATCGCCAGGAGGAGGGCGCGGAAGGCCCGCTCCGAGCGCACCGTCTCACCTGCCTCATAGGCCACCTCCGCGAGCACGCGCAGGATGCCGAGGTGCGCCGGGGCCATCGGCGCCGCGCGGTCGAGCTGGGTCATCGCCTCGCTGAGGCGGCCCTGGGCGCGGAGCACCTTGGCCAGGCGGTAGTGGAGCGCCGCGCGATCCGACGAGCGCCGGCGGCCGAACTCGGCGATCTGCTCCTCGAGGAGCACCTGCGCCTCGTCGACGCGGCCGGCGGCGAGGAGGCCGTCGACCCAGAGCACCCGGGTCTTGCGGTCCTCGGGGTCGAGCTTGCACAGGTGCTCGAAGACCGGGATCGCCTGGTCGAGGGCGCCGAGGCGCGTCGTGTAGATCTCCGCCGCCTCGCGGAGGAAGGAGAGCGCCTGGGCGTCGTCGCCGGCGTGCTCCGAGGCCCGGAGGAGGTGCTCGGCGAGCGGCTGCCAGGCGCCGATCGTCCGGTAGAGGTCGGCGAGGAGGTCGCGGATCGGCGCGGCGCTCGGCTCGAGCGCCGCGGCCTCGGCGAGGACGTCGACCGCGTCGTCGATCCGCGACGCCGCGACCTGGGCCTCGGCGAGCTGGATCGTGATCCCGATCCGCTCTGGCCCAGCGGTCAGGCGGAGCCGACGCTGCAGCCAGGGGATCGCCGCCGCCGGCTCCTCGAGCTCGCTGTGCAGGCGGGCGAGCGCGTCGAGCGAGGCGATGTTGTCCTCGAGGTGGTTGACCCGCTCGTGGGCGGCGATCGCCCGGCGGGGGTCGCCGAGGTTGTCCTCGGCGAGGCCGGCGACCTGCCCCCACAGGCGCGCCGCCCGGGTGGCGTCGCCCATGCCCTCGAGGCGCTCGGCGTGGCCGCTGAGGAAGTCGGCGAGGTGGCCGAACTCCGCCTTCTCGGAGAGCACCTTGGTGATCGCCGCGAGCGACGGGTCGTGGCCGGGGTTCTCGTCGAGGTTGGTCTTCAGGGCCTCGACGCGGCCGCCGCGGACCTCGAGGATGCCGACGATGTTGGCGATGTCGAGGCGGAGCTCGAGGCGGCGGGCGGCGTCCTCGGTGCGCGCGAGCTCGTGCTGACGGAGCACCAGGAGCTCGGGGTAGCGCTCCTCGCCCTCGATCAGCTTGGCGAGCTCGCGGACGGTGGCGAGGTCGTCCGGCGCGTCGTCGACGACCGCCGAGTAGAGGCTGATCGCCTGGGCGCGGTCGCCGACGTCGACGCAGAGCGCCGCCGCCTTGCGCCGGAACGCCTGGACGACCTCGTCGCGGAACGGCAGGTTGGCGCCGCGGGCGAGGAGGCCGATCGCGTCGTCGCGGTCGCCGGCGGTCTCAGCGAGGTCGGCGAGCTTGCGGATCGCCATCTCGACGCACTGCTCGACGTCGACCTCGCCGCTGCTCGCGGCGCCGCGGTTCCACAGCGCCGCCGCGCGGTCGCGCAGCGTCGTCAGGATCTCGCGGGTCTTCGGCTGGTCGCCGAAGATGTCGATCGCGAGCTCGGCGGCCTCGTAGAGCTCGTCGAAGTTGTCGTCGCGCTCGGCCGCGAGGGTGAGGAGGGTGTCGATCAGCGCCTCGTTGGCGTCGCTGCGGCGGAGCTCCGCGAGCATCTCGAGGCGCTCGATGTTCCCGGGGACCGCGCTCAGGGCGTTGACCAGCGCGGCGATCGCCGCGTCGGCGTTGCCGCGGCAGTCGCGGTGCCAGAAGGCGATCCGCGCCGAGACGTCGGCGGTGAGCTCGGGGTACTCGCGGAGCTGGGCGGCGACCGCGTGCTCGAAGGCCTTGACGATCGGCTCCCAGGCGAGCTTGTCCTGGGCCGCGTCCTCGATCGTCTCGACGATCGCCTCGTCGAAGCCGCCGGTCGCCCGCATGTACGTGACCGCGTCGTCGGCGATCGGATCCCAGAAGCCGCCGCGCGTCGCCGTGCGGATGACCCCCTCGAGGGCCGCGCGGTTCGTCGGCTCGACCGCGACCACGGCGCGCCAGCAGGCGAGCGCGCCGGAGACCTCGCCGAGGCGCTCCTCACGGAGCGCGCCCTCGCGGCTGCGCAGGGCGACGAGGCGGTCGTCGTTCCCCGCCGGGACGGCCTCGACCGCCGCCTTGTAGCCGACGGCGCCGGCCTTCCACGCCTCAGCGGCGGTGAAGAGGCGGACGAAGTCGTTCTCGTAGCGCTCCTCGAGCGGCTGGAGGGCGAAGGCCCGACCGACGAGCTGGAGGGCGACGTCCGCCGCGTCGAGGTGGTCCTCGCGCAGCTTCGCGGTCTCGTGGAGGATCGCCGCCTGCGCGGCCGGATCGTCGGTGACCGCGAGGCGGTGCTCGACGAGGTCCGCGAGCTCGGCGTACTCGTCACGACCGCTGTGGAGCTTGACCAGGGCCGCGACGGCGCCGGCGCGGCTCGACGCGTGGTTGAGGAGCTCGCGGAGGCCGTCGCGGGCGCCCTCGTGCGCCGGATCGGCGTCGATCGCCCGGGCGAAGCACGCCATCGCCTTGTCGAGCTCCTCGAGGTGCGTCTGGTAGACCGCGCCGAGGCGCGCGGCGAGGTCGGCGACGCGGTCGACCTCGCGGTTGGTCGCGCGGTCGAGGAGGCCGGCGAGCTCGGCCCAGCGCTCGACGTCGGCGAAGAGCGCCGCGAGCTCCTCGACGTTGGTCTCGTCGTCGCCGAACTCGCCCTGGATCTGCGACCAGACCTCGATCGCGTCGGTCGGGCGCGCGAGCTCCTCGGCGTAGACGCGGGCGATCCGCGAGAGGTCCGCGAGGCGCTGGTGGTCGGCGACGCCGGCCTCCGCGCGGCGCTGCAGCGCCTCGATCAGCGGCTCCCACTGGGCGCTGAGCTGGAGGAGATCGACGATCGCGTTGAGGGCCTCGCGGTCCTCGTCGCCGTTGATCTCGAGGCGCTGACGCCAGGCCCGGAGGGCGCGGTCGGTGTCGCCGAGCTCCTGGGCGACGTCGCCGGCCTCGCCGAGGAGCGCCGTCCGCAGGACCGAGTCGGGCTCGACCTCGGCGAGGCGCTCGAGGACGCCGAGGCGCTCCTCACGACGCTCAGCCCGCGCGAGCAGCTTGTTGAGGTCGTGGCCGACGTGGTGGAGGGTCTCCTCGCCGAGCGACTCCTCGCCGAGGATCCGCGAGTAGAGCTCGATCGCCCGGCCGTTGTCGCCGAGGAGGTCGCGGCTGCCGTCGGCGGCCTCGACGAGGAGGGCGATCCGGCGCTCGGCGCCGTCGCAGGCCTCGGCGGCCTCGACGAGGGCGTTGATGTAGGCGCCGTGCTCGGCCGTCCGCTCGCTGAGGTGACGGAGCTCGCGGTGGTCCTCCTCGAGGGTCGGGTCGAGGACGAGGATCGCCGCGTAGTGCTCCATCGCCGCGACCTCGTGCCGGTGGCTGACCTGGCGCTCGCCGATCTCGCGGTGGAGGCTGATCTTGCGCTCGGTGCCGCCGAACTCGAGGGCGACCTCGAGGACGCGGATCACCTCGTCGTGGAGGTCGGCGTCCTCATAGAGAACGCGCAGGCGATCGAGGGCGCCGTCGCGGACGCTCTCCGGGGTGTCGCCAGCGGCGAGGAGCTTCTCGAGGAGCATCCGCCCGCCGCGATCGCCGGGGTACTCGTCGAGGAGGTCCTGGAGCTCGGTGAGCGCCTCGGCGGGCTCGCCGAGCTTCTCGATGAGACAGGTCGCGATCTGGAGCTTGAGCCCGGACGGCGCGTCCTGGCCGAGGAGCGCGAGGCGCTCGCGCCAGAGGTCGATGAGGTCCTTCCACCGGCCCTCGCGCTCGAGGAGGCGCTCGAGCGACGCCGCGAGCTGCTCGTCCTCAGGGCGCAGCGGGACGAGCTGCTGCATGTAGCGGATCGCCCGCGTGACCTGGCCGGCGAAGTCCTTGGCGATGCCGGCGGCCTCGTCGAGGATCATCATCCGCCGGTCGCGATCGTTGGTCGCCGCGAGGGCGCGATCGTAGAGCGAGAGGAGATCGTCCCAGCGGCCCGCGAGGGTGAGCACCGCGGTGAGCTGGTCGAAGGCCCAGGCCGCCGCCGGGTCGAGCGAGAGGACCTTCTGGAGGACCGTGATCATCGCCCCCGAGTCGTCGCCGGCCCACTCCTCGTGGAAGTGGGCGGCGCGCTCGCCGACCTTCAAGGCGACGTCCGCGGGCAGATCCGTGGCGAGCACCTCGCGGTAGAGTGCGGCGACGTCGTCCGTGCGCTGGAGGGAGACCGCGAGCCGCTCGGCCCGGTCCCAGATCGACCACTGCGCTGGCGAATTGCGGATCGCCGCCATTGCGACGTCGAGCGACTGCTCGAGAACAGCGCTGTCGTTGGAGCCATTCGAACTCGGAGGATTCGGTGCCATCGGTCCCTCGATGCGATATCAGTGCAACAATTCGCCCCATTACCCAGCGGAGCGAGGATTGCACCATACCAGGAA